>NZ_JAKSYA010000158.1:0-123372 GCF_022829485.1 Methylobacterium sp. J-059 | reverse complement strand
GTCCATATCGACCTTGGAGGCCCAGTTGACGACCGGGTCGAACTTCTCGGCGACGAGGAGTTCGCCGGTGGCGCGGTTGAGTGTGTAGCCGAAGCCGTTGCGGTCGAAGTGGGTCAGCAGCGGGGTCTCCTTGCCGCCGACCTTCTGATCCGTGAGGATCATCTCGTTGATGCCGTCGTAGTCCCACTCGTCGTGGGGGGTCATCTGGTAGACCCACTTGGCCACGCCCGTGTCGGGGTTACGCGCCCAGATGGTCATCGACCAGCGGTTGTCGCCCGGACGCTGCTTGGGGTTCCAGGTCGAGGGGTTGCCCGAGCCGTAGTACATCAGGTCGAGCTTGGGGTCGTAGGAGAACCAGCCCCAGGTGCAGCCGCCGCCGGTCTTCCACTGGTCGCCTTCCCAGGTCTTGGTCGACGAGTCCTTGCCCACCGGCTTGCCGAGGTAGGTGGTCTTCTCCGGGTCGACCAGCATCTGGTCGTCCGGGCCGATCGAGTAGCCGCGCCAGACCTTCTTGCCGGTCTTGGCGTCGTAGGCGGTCACGTGGCACTGCACGCCGAACTCGCCGCCCGAGATGCCGACGATGATCTTGTCCTTCACCGGCAGGACCGTGGCGGTGTTGGTCTCGCCCTTCTTCGGGTCGCCGTTCACCACCGACCAGTTCACCTTGCCGGTCTTGGCGTCGAGCGACACCACCGTGGTGTCGGCCTGGTGCAGGATGATCGCGTTGTCCGAGTAGGCCAGGCCGCGGTTGACCGTGTCGCAGCACATCACCGGGATCACCGACGGGTCCTGCTTGGGCTCGTACTTCCACACGATCTTGGCCTCATGGTCGAGGTCGAGCGCGTAGACGATGTTCGGGAACGGCGTGTGGACGTACATCATGTTGCCGACGACGAGCGGCGAGCCCTCGTGGCCGCGCAGAACGCCCGTCGAGAAGGTCCAGGCCACCTGGAGGTTCTTGACGTTGCCCGCGTTGATCTGGTCGAGCTTCGAATAGCGCGTGTTGGCGTAGTCGACCGTCTGCAGCACCTGCTCGGCCGGGTTCGCCAGATGCTTCATCAGATCGTCGTTCGCGATCGCCGGGCTGGTCGATGCGAGAGCGACGAGGAGCAGGTGCGGTCCAAGATCGAGATTCATCGCTCGGCAGCCTGATCTGCAAAATGAAAAGGCGCCGCCCGACCAGCGGGACGGCGCCTCGATCAATCATGGATCCCGATCGTCGGACGACGTTCAGGCCGCCTTCCTGTCCCGGCCGATCAGCTTGCGGTTGATCAGGAGCTCGGCGATCTGGACCGTGTTCAGGGCGGCGCCCTTGCGCAGGTTGTCCGAGACGCACCAGAAATTCAGTCCGTTCTCCACCGTCGCGTCCTCGCGGATGCGGGAGATGTAGGTGGCGTCCTCGCCCGCCGCCTCGTGCGGGGTCATGTAGCCGCCGTTCTCGCGCTTATCGATCACCAGGATGCCGGGCGCCGAGCGCAGGATCGCGGTCGCCTCCTCGGCGGAGATCGGTCGCTCGAACTCGACGTTGACGGCCTCCGCGTGGCCGATGAACACCGGCACGCGCACGGCGGTGGCCGTGAGCTTGATCTTGGGGTCGAGCATCTTCTTGGTCTCGGCGACCAGCTTCCACTCTTCCTTGGTGTAGCCGTCCTCCATGAACACGTCGATGTGCGGGATGACGTTGAAGGCGATGCGCTTGGTGAACTTCTCCTGCTTCACCTCGCCGGCCGTGAACACGGCGCGGGTCTGGTTGAACAGCTCGTCCATCGCGTCCTTGCCGGCGCCGGAGACCGACTGGTAGGTCGAGATCACCACGCGCTTGATCGTCGCCGCCTCGTGCAGCGGCTTCAGGGCGACCACGAGCTGCGCCGTCGAGCAGTTCGGGTTGGCGATGATGTTGCGCTTGGAGAAGCCGACCACCGCGTCAGCGTTCACCTCGGGCACGATCAGCGGTACGTCCGACTCGTAGCGGAACGCCGACGAGTTATCGATCACCACGCAGCCCTGCGCGCCGATGCGGGGCGACCACTCCTTGGAGGTCTCGCCGCCGGCCGACATCAGGCAGATGTCGGTGTCGGAGAAGTCGTAGGTGTCGAGGGCTTTGACCTTGAGGATCTTGTCGCCGAAGGAGACTTCCTGGCCCTGGCTGCGGCGCGAAGCCAGAGCCACGACCTCGTCGGCGGGGAAGGCCCGCTCGGCGAGGATGTCCAGCATCTCGCGGCCCACGTTCCCCGTGGCGCCGACGATGGCGACCTTGTAACCCATCTCGATCAGACTCCGCTTGCCGCGCGCGATCCCGGCATCCGCCGCCCGCGTCGGGCCATGACCCGCCGGCCCCGCGACGTCGCAAGGTGGGACCTGCGGAAGGCGGGAGCAAGGCGCCGGGGTCGCTCGCCTGTCAAGGGAGGCGGCGTCATGCCTCCCGCGCTTCGTCATGCATCCCCGCGGCAAGGTTCGATTCACCGCGTGCCGAGAAAGCCGGCCTCGGGCGGCGGATCGAAACCACCGGGGAGGGGATCCGGGCGGAGGATGCAGGCGCTTTCCCGAGGCGCGACCGCATCCGATGGCCACAGACGAGACGTTCCCCGGCCTCGCGCCCGCGGCGGCCGCGCCGCGGCGGTGGCGGCTCGTCGCCTTCGCCGGCCGAGCGGTCGGCGCCGTGCTGACGATCGGCGCGCTGAGCGTGCTGTCCCGCGAGACGGCCCGGACGCGTCCGCCCGAGCCGGCGCCGGCCCCCGTCACGACCACCGATCTCGGGATCGCCTTCGTGCCGGCCATGACGCTCGCGCCACGGCCCGCCGTCCCGGCCGAGACGGCCGGGCGCCTGCGCCTCGACCTGGCGGGCGAGGCCGCCCGGATCGAACCGCGGCACGGCCGGCAGGAGCAGACGCTGGGCCGCGGCGACTTCGCGGCGATCGAGGAGACGCATCTGCGCCTCACCCTGACGCGGGACGCCCCCGAGCCGCAGCCCGGCCTGTTCGTGACCCTGGCCCGGCGGGCGGCGGAGGGCCCGAACCTCTCGGTGATCCGGACCGGCCAGCGCGGGCGGATCGCCACGAAATTCGGTGCGGTCGAGACGCTGGAGGCGACGCTGTCGGGCGCGGGGCGCCGGATCTGCACCGGCTTCGTCACCCTGGAGGCCCAGCCGGCGCGGATCGACGGCTGGCTCTGTGCGCCCCTCGGGCAGCCGCCCGAGCCGCGCACGCTCGCCTGCACCCTCGACGCGCTCACCCTCGACGCGCGCGCCGACCCGGCCACGAGCGCGGTCTTCGCCGACGCGGAGGGCCGCCGCGACGCTAACTGCGACCCGATCCGGGCGCTGTCGTCCGGGGAGCCGGAAGGCCGCACCGGCTCGATCGTGCCGCGCCGCACGCCGCCCGCGCGGAAACCGCAGCATCCTTGAGCGAGCCCTTCGCGTGATCGGGGCGGCGAGCCCCTTTGCGCGATTGGGGCGACAATGCGGCAAAACACGCAAGCTGAGCCGTTTTTCCGGAACCGCGGCCGCGCTCGGGCGTCTACCCCGCAACAGGCACCGGATTCTTAATCTCTCGGCGCCATACCCGACCCCGCATTCAAACAAGGTGCGTCATGCGCTCGATCAAGATCGCCCTGCTGGGCGCCCTCGCCGTCACCGGCCTCGGCTTCACCGCGCCGGTCCAGGCCCAGGACGGTTACGCCCCGGGCTACCGCGTCAGCCGTCCGCTGCCGATCCGCATCCGCCCGCGCAGCTGGCTGGATGCCGGCAACGTCGTCGAGCCGGGCAACGGCTCGGTGAGCAACCCGGCCACCAACCCGGTCCTGATCGCGCAGTCGAACCAGCTCAACCCGGTCTACGGCCGCAACGACGGCTACGGCGGCGGCATCCTGCCCGACCCGATCACCAACGGCCCGTTCATCGGCGCCCGGTCGAGCGCGATCCGCAACGTCGACTTCTCGGCGATCGACGCGATCGATCCGACCTCCTACGTCGCGCGCTACGGCAACCCGTACTAAGCCGACACGGACCTCGTCGATCGGGGCGCGCAGCACGGGCTGCGCGCCCTTTTTCATGCGTGGCGTCTCGCCGCTCAGGCCGCGCGGACGCGCAGCTCGGACGCGATCAGCTCGGCCATCGCGCGGGTGCCGAGCACCGGGGCGCCGTCGCTCGCGATGTCGGCCGTGCGCGCGCCGCCGGCCAGCGCCGCGGTGATTGCGCCGTCGACGAGGTCGGCCGCCTCGCCGAGGCCGAACGAGTAGCGCAGACACATGGCGAGCGAGCCGATCATCGCGATCGGGTTGGCCTTGTCCTGGCCGGCAATGTCGGGCGCCGAGCCGTGCACCGGCTCATAGAGCGCCTTCCGGGTCCCGCGCGCGTCGACCGCGCCGAGGGAGGCCGAGGGCAGCATCCCGAGCGAGCCGGTGAGCATGGCGGCGACGTCGGAGAGCACGTCGCCGAACAGGTTGTCCGTCACCAGCACGTCGAACTGCTTCGGGCGCCGCACCAGCTGCATCGCGCAGTTGTCGGCGAGCACGTGCTCCAGCGCGATTCCCGCGTAGTGGCGGGCGTGCACCTCGGTGACGACCTCCTTCCACAGCACGCCGGACTTCATCACGTTGTGCTTCTCGGCGGAGGCGACCCGGCCGGAGCGCTTGCCCGCGAGATCGAAGGCGACGTGCGCGATCCGCTCGATCTCGGCGGTGGTGTAGACCTGCGTGTCCACGGCCCGCTTCGAGCCGTCGGGCAGGGTGGTGATCTCCTTCGGCTCGCCGAAGTACACGCCGCCGGTGAGCTCGCGCACGATCATGATGTCGAGGCCCTCGACCAGCTCGCGCTTGAGCGCCGAGGCGTCGGCCAGCGCCGGGTAGCAGATCGCCGGGCGCAGGTTCGCGAACAGGCCGAGGTCCTTGCGCAGCCGCAGCAGGCCGGCCTCGGGGCGGATCTCGTAGGCCACGCCGTTCCACTTCGGCCCGCCGACGGCCCCGAGCAGGATCGCGTCCGCCGCGTCGGCGTTGGCCAGCGTCGCATCCGAGAGCGGCTTGCCGTGGGCGTCGATGGCCGAGCCGCCGACGAGGTCGGTCTCGGTCTCGAAGGTGGCGAGCCCGGTCTCGGCCAGCGCCGTCAGCACCGTCTCGACGCCGGCCATCACCTCGGGGCCGATCCCGTCGCCGGGCAGGAGCAGGAGCTTGTACGTGGTCATGGAGTTCGCCTCTTATCGATGGGTCATTGAGAGCCGTAACGACTCACTTCGACCGGCCTTACCGATCTTCGACTGTCCCACTCCACTTCCGCATCCTGAGGCGATGGAGCGAAGCGGAGGCCTAGAGGGAACGCTCCAGAGATCGCGAGGGTGCTGGAGAACTCCTTCGAGGCCCGCTCACGCGGGCACCTCAGGATGAGGGCGTGGGTGGGACGATCCGATCGAACCGGCGCGAAACGCGCGCCCTGATTCGACCGCTTTGGAAACGTCACACCTTCCGCGCCACCGTGAACCGGGCCGCCTCGCACAGGGTCCGCGCCCGGTCGCCCCAGCGGGCCACCGCCTCCTCGCAGACGCCGACCAGCCGGTCGCACTCGGCCCGGGCGCCGTCGAGGCCGAGGCGGTCGACGAGGGTCGCCTTGCCGGCGTCCTTGTCCTTGCCGGTGGCCTTGCCCATCGCCTCCGGCGAGGCCTCGCGGTCGAGGATGTCGTCGGCGATCTGGAAGGCCTGGCCCAGCGCGAGGCCGTAGCGCAGCAGCGCGGCGCGCTCGTCCCGGGTGGCGCCGCCGACCATCGCGCCGGCCTCGACCGAGAAGGCGAGGATGGCGCCGGTCTTCATCGCCTGCATCCGCAGCGTGTCGTCCACGTCGAGGGAGACCGGGCCGAAGCGGCCTTCCGCCGTCAGGTCGAGCAGCTGGCCGCCGACCATGCCGCCCAAGCCCGAGGCGCGGGCGAGGCCGAGCACGAGGTCGGCACGGATCGACGGGTCGGGCTGCCAGGTCGGGTCGGCCACGATCTCGAAGGCCAGGGTCTGCAGCGCGTCGCCGACGAGGATCGCGGTGGCCTCGTCGTAGGCCTTGTGCACGGTCGGCTTGCCGCGGCGCATGTCGTCGTCGTCCATCGCCGGCATGTCGTCGTGGACGAGCGAGTAGCAGTGCACCAGCTCGACGCCGGCGCCGGCCGCGAGCGCGCCGGCCTCGGAGCCGCCGAGCATGCGCGCGGTCTCGACCGCGAGAAACGGGCGCAGGCGCTTGCCGCCGCCGAGCACCGCATGGCGCATCGCCTCCATCAGGCGGGGCGGGCGCGCGATCTCGCCGGGGCCGACCTCGGGGCCGAGGCGCTCGACGAGGAAGGTCTCCACCGTGTCGGCCACGCGGGCGAGCTTGTGGGAAAACCCGTCGCCGGCGGCTTGCGACTTGACCGGAGCGGGGTGAGCCTGCGTTGAGGTCATCGGGAACGGGCCTTGGCGGGAGTGGGACGCGACACGGTGCGGGCGGACGATAGCAAAGCGGCGCCGGGTCGCGACGCGCAGAGTACCGAGGCGCGGGACCTGAGGTCGCTGGGGCGCCCGCAGCTGCCGCCACCGTCGCGGCGGGTCCGGAAGCTCGTCGGGCGCATCCTGCTCGTCCCGGCGGTCGGGATCGTCCTCATGCTCGCGCTGGCGCTGCTCTATAGCGCGGTGACGCCGCCCTCAACCCTGATGCTCGGGCGATGGTTGACGCTGCAGCCGGTGGCTCGCGAGGCGGTGCCGCTATCGGCGATCGCGCCGGCGCTGGTCCAGGCGGTGGTCGCCTCCGAGGACCAGCGCTTCTGCCTCGACAACGGGGTCGACGTCGGGGCCCTGCGCGACGTGGTCGACGACGAGGACGGCCCGAGCCGCGGCGCCTCGACGATCGCGATGCAGACGGTGAAGAACGTCTTTCTCTGGCCCGGCCGGTCCTACCTCCGCAAGGCGCTGGAGATCCCGCTCGCGTTTCTCCTCGACGCGCTCTGGGGCAAGCGGCGGATGATGGAGATCTACCTCAACGTCGCCGAGTGGGGCGACGGCGTCTACGGCGCGCAGGCCGCCGCCCGGCACTGGTTCGGCAAGAACGCCCGCGACCTCACCCGCGGCGAGGCGGCCCTGCTCGCCGCGACCCTGCCGAACCCGATCCGGCGCAGCGCCGGGCGGCCCTCGCGCGGGGTGCGGGCGCAGGCCGAGCGCATCCAGGGCCGAATGGGGCAGGTCGAGGGCCTGATGGGCTGCCTGAGGGGGTGAGTTTTTTCAGATCCCCGGTTCGCAGGCCGGCCCGATGCGGTTAGGGAGCGTGATCCGAACGAGAACGAGCGCCATGGCCGAGACCGGCACCACAGAGATCACCCTGGAGCGGATCGCCCTGATCCGCCGCCTCGTCGTCGGCTGGAACGCCGACGGGGCGGGAGCGCCGATGATCCACCCGGACGCGCCCTACGGCTCGACCGCGCGGGACGACGACATCGCCAACGTCACCGGCGACGACGAGGGGGCCGACGCGGAGCACCGGGCGGTCGGCGCGGCGTTCGCCGCCTTCGTCCGCCACGCGGTGCTCAAGCCCGGGCGCTACCAGTACCACAACCCCCTGGCCAAGCTCGATCCGGGCCGGGCCGGCGACGTGTTCCGCGACGCGGACGGCGCCACGCCGGAGCACATCACCTTCGACGTCACCGCCGAGCACCTCGCGCTAATCCCGCACCTCGCCGTGCGCTGGAGCGATGCGCTGGACGTGCCCTGCGTCGACGCGGAGGCGCCCTACGGCGCGACGCCGGTGCCGGATTCCGCCCTGCACCACGAGATCCAGCCGGCGCTGCAGATCTTCCTGCGCTACGCCGACATCGCGCCGGGCGACTACGCCTAGGCCGCGGTCGCCCGGCGGCTTCCCTCCCCCTTCGCGGGGGAGGGTGCAGGCCCTCAGGCGTCCCGCTTCTTGCGCTGCGCCAGGGTCCGCAGCCGCAGCGCGTTGAGCTTGATGAAGCCCGCCGCGTCGCGGTGGTCGTAGGCGACGGCGCCTTCCTCGAAGGTGACGAGGTCCTGGTCGTAGAGCGAGTGCGGGCTCGTCCGGCCGATGACGTGGACGCCGCCCTTGTAGAGCTTCAGCCGGACCTCGCCGGTGACCTTCTCCTGGCTCTTGTCGATCAGCGCCTGCAGCATCTCGCGCTCGGGCGAGAACCAGAAGCCGTTGTAGATCAGCTCCGCGTATTGCGGCATGATCTGGTCCTTCAGGTGCGCCGCGCCCCGGTCCAGCGTGATCGACTCGATCGCGCGGTGGGCCGGCAGCAGGATGGTGCCGCCGGGCGTCTCGTACATGCCGCGGCTCTTCATGCCGACGAAGCGGTTCTCGACGAGGTCGAGCCGGCCGATGCCGTTGTCGTGGCCGAGCTGGTTGAGCCTGGCCAGGAGCGAGGCCGGGGACAGCGCCTCGCCGTCGATGGAGACCGCGTCGCCCTTCTCGAAGCCGACGGTGATGATCGTCGGCGTGTCGGGCGCCTCCTCGGGCGAGAGCGTGCGCGAGAAGACGTAGTCCGGCACCTCGTCGGCCGGGTCCTCCAGCACCTTGCCCTCGGAGGAGGCGTGCAGGAGGTTGGCGTCCACCGAGAACGGGCTCTCGCCGCGCTTGTCCTTGGCGATCGGGATCTGATGCGCTTCCGCGAAGGCGATCAGCTGCTCGCGGCTCTTCAGGTCCCATTCGCGCCAGGGGGCGATGACCGTCACGTCGGGCTTCAGGGCGTAGTAGCCGAGCTCGAACCGGACCTGGTCGTTGCCCTTGCCGGTGGCGCCGTGGCAGACCGCGTCGGCGCCGAGGCGCTCGGCGATCTCGATCTGCTTCTTGGCGATCAGCGGCCGGGCGATCGAGGTGCCGAGCAGGTAGACGCCCTCGTAGACCGCGTTGGCGCGGAACATCGGGAACACGTAGTCCCGCACGAATTCCTCGCGCAGGTCCTCGATGAAGATGTTCTCCGGCTTGATCCCGAGCAGCTCCGCCTTGCGGCGGGCCGGCTCCAGCTCCTCGCCCTGCCCGAGATCGGCGGTGAAGGTGATCACCTCGCAGCCGTAGGTCGTCTGCAGCCATTTCAGGATGATCGAGGTGTCGAGGCCGCCGGAATAGGCCAGCACCACCTTGTTCACGGGCTTCTTGTCGGGCTCGGACATGCGGACCTTCGGGTGTTCGCGGCGATGGGCAGGGGCGAGGGACTTGGGGCGATGGACTTGGGGCGAGGGCCTCGGGCGACGGACCGAAGGCGAGGGCCAAGGGCGGCGGGCCGGGGGTTGCGGCGGCTTATCGCGCCGTCCCGAAGCCTGCAACCGGAACGGCCTGCAACCGGCATGCCGGGACGGACGTTCGATCAGGCGTGCGGGGCGTCGCGGACCCTCGTCCACGCGCCCGATGCCGCCTCGCTCCCGACACCGACGGGTGCGAGATTTGCGTGCCGACATCCAGACCCGGAGAAGCGATCACCATGGCGCGCCAGCCGACCCTCGAGTTCTGGTACGAGTTCGCTTCGACCTATTCCTACCTCGCCGCCGCCCGGATCGAGGGACTGGCCGCGGCGGCCGGCGTCGCCGTGCGCTGGCGCCCGTTCCTGGTCGGGCCGATCTTCGCCTCGCAGGGCTGGACCAGCTCCCCCTTCAACCTCTACCCGGCCAAGGGCCGGAACATGTGGCGCGACCTGGAGCGCGAAGCCGCGCGCTGCGGCCTGCCGCCCGTGCGCCGCCCCGATCCGTTCCCGCAGAACAGCCTCAGCGCGACCCGCGCCGCGATCCTCGGGCAGGACCAGGACTGGCTGGTGCCGTTCTCGAAGGCGGTGTTCGAATCCTGCTTCGCGCACGGCCGCTCGATCGCGGAGCCCGCGGCGGTGGTCGAGATCCTCAACGGACTCGGCCTCGACGGGACGCAGCAGCTCAAGGCGGCGGCGAGCGAGGCCAACAAGACCAAGCTCCGCGTCGTCGGCGAGGAGGCACGCTCGCGCGGCATCTTCGGCGCCCCGACCTTCCTGACCGACGACGGCGAGCTCTTCTGGGGCAACGACCGGCTCGAGCAGGCGCTGGCCTGGGCCGCCGGCGAGCGGCCGGGCGACATGCGCTGACGAGAATTCGCGCCGAACGGATCCCGCGGCGAAACAATCCGGCCGAAGGCCCCGACATCGCCTGAATCGCCGGGCTGATGCGCGGGCTCGACACCGCCGCCCGGACGCCGCCATGCCCTTCACCCGCCGCCACCTCCTCGCGACCTCGGCCGCCGCCGGCGTCGCCCTCGCCGGGGCCGCCCGCGCCCAGTCCTACGGGCAGCGGGTCGCGGTGACGAGCGACGAGGGCAGGGCGGTCGCCAACTCGGTGCTGCCCGGCGAGATCACCGGGCAGATCGCGTCCCTGCGCGGCGTCACCTATGTCGGCCCGCGCGAGGCCGAGACGACGCTGTACGAGTTCTTCGACTTCAACTGCCCCTACTGCCGCAAGGCCGCCGCCGACGTGATCGCGCTGCACGCCGCCGACCCGGCGCTTCGGATCGGCCTGGTGCAGAACCCGATCCTGTCGCCGCAATCGGCGCAGGCCGCCAAGGTGGCGCTGGCCGTCCAGCGCAAGCTCGGCTCCGAGGCCGCCTGGGCCTTCTACGGCCAGCTGCTCGGCAAGCCCGGCAAGATCGACGGCCCCGGCGCGCTCGCCGCCGGCACCGCGCTCGGCATCGCCGGCCCGGATCTGGAGACGATCGCCGACAGCGACGAGGTCCGCGAAGCGCTCAAGAGCCAGATGCGGATCGCGGCCGATCTCGGCCTCTACGCGACCCCGTCCTACGTGCTCGGCAATGCCGGCATCCTCGGCCATCCGGGCGCGCGGGCGATGGCGAAGATGATCGCCGCCACGCGCCGGTGCGATCGCCTCGCCTGCTGATCGACACCTGCGGATCGCGGCTTTCGCGCAAGCTCGGCCGGGGCGCCGCCGCCGGCCGATCGCCTTGCGCGGCTCCGGTTGCCATGCTAGGCGGTCGCCGCGCCGGCCGAGGGATCTTCATGGTCCCCGACCGCCCGGCACAATCCCATTTCCCGACGGTCTCCGGCCCGGCGCCCTCAGTACGGCGCGGCCCGGTCGGAACCGAAGGGCCAAGGAACAAGAGAGAGCGACGGGTGGCGCAGAACGGTTCCGAGGGTTCCCTGGTCGGCGGCGTGTCGGGTCGATACGCCTCCGCCCTGTTCGATCTCGCCCGTGACGAGCGTCAGGTCGATGCGACGGCCGAGGGCCTGGAGCGCTTCGACGCCCTGCTCAAGGAGAGCGCCGACCTCCGCCGCCTCGTGCGCAGCCCGGTCTTCTCCGGCGAGGAGCAGGCCGCCGCGATCGGCGCGATCCTCGAGAAGGCCGGCATCACCGGCCTGGCCGCCAACTTCATCCGCCTCTCGGCCGCCAACCGCCGCCTGTTCGCGCTGCCCGGCATGATCTCCGCGTTCCGCAGCCTGGTGCGCGAGTCGAAGGGCATCGTCCGCGCCGAGGTCCGGGTGGCGGAGCGTCCCTCCGACGCGGTGCTGGAAGAGATCAAGGCGAGCTTGCGCGACGTCGCCAAGTCCGAGATCGACCTCGACCTGCACGTCGACCCCAGCCTGATCGGCGGCCTCATCGTCAAGATGGGCTCGCGCATGGTCGACGCCTCGCTCCGGACCAAGCTCAACGGCATCCGTCTCGCGATGCGGGAAGCGCGCTAGGCCGTCCGAGAGGACGCTCCGGCTCCCGCCATCACACGTAAACACCTGATTCGAACGAACTGAAGGGCCCGACGATGGACATCCGCGCCGCCGAGATCTCCGCGATCCTGAAAGACCAGATCAAGAACTTCGGCGAGGAAGCCGAAGTCTCCGAGGTCGGCCAGGTCCTGTCCGTCGGCGACGGCATCGCCCGCGCCTACGGCCTCGACAACGTCCAGGCCGGCGAGATGGTCGAGTTCGAGTCGGGCGTGCGCGGCATGGCGCTCAACCTCGAGCAGGACAACGTCGGCATCGTGATCTTCGGCTCCGATCGCGACATCAAGGAAGGCCAGACCGTCAAGCGCACCGGCGCGATCGTGGACGTGCCGGTCGGCAAGGCCCTGCTCGGCCGCGTCGTGGACGGCCTCGGCAACCCGATCGACGGCAAGGGCCCGATCCAGTCGACCGAGCGTCGCCGCGTTGACGTGAAGGCGCCGGGCATCATCCCGCGCAAGTCGGTGCACGAGCCGATGGCGACCGGCCTCAAGGCCGTCGACGCCCTGATCCCGGTCGGCCGCGGCCAGCGCGAGCTGATCATCGGCGATCGCCAGACCGGCAAGACCGCGATCGTGCTCGACACGATCCTGAACCAGAAGCCCGGCCACGCCGCGGGCGGCGACGAGACCTCGAAGCTCTACTGCATCTACGTCGCGATCGGCCAGAAGCGCTCGACGGTGGCCCAGTTCGTGAAGGTCCTCGAGGACCAGGGCGCGATGGAGTACTCGATCGTCATCGCCGCCACCGCCTCGGACGCCGCGCCGATGCAGTTCATCGCGCCGTTCGCCGGCTGCGCCATGGGCGAGTACTTCCGCGACAACGGCATGCACGCCGTGATCTCGTACGACGATCTCTCCAAGCAGGCCGTGGCCTACCGCCAGATGTCGCTGCTGCTGCGCCGCCCGCCGGGCCGCGAGGCCTATCCCGGCGACGTGTTCTACCTGCACTCGCGCCTGCTCGAGCGCGCCGCCAAGATGGGCGATGCCGCCGGCAACGGCTCGCTGACCGCCCTTCCGGTCATCGAGACCCAGGCCAACGACGTCTCGGCCTACATCCCGACCAACGTGATCTCGATCACCGACGGCCAGATCTTCCTGGAGACCGACCTGTTCTACCAGGGCATCCGCCCGGCGGTGAACGTCGGCCTCTCGGTCTCGCGCGTCGGCTCCTCGGCCCAGACCAAGGCGATGAAGAAGGTCGCCGGCAAGATCAAGGGCGAGCTGGCGCAGTACCGCGAGATGGCGGCCTTCGCCCAGTTCGGCTCGGATCTCGACGCCTCGACCCAGCAGCTGCTCAACCGCGGCTCGCGCCTCACCGAGCTCCTGAAGCAGCCGCAATTCTCGCCGCTGAAGATGGAAGAGCAGGTCGCGGTGATCTACGCCGGCGTCAACGGCTACCTCGACAAGATGCCGGTGGCGAAGGTCCGCCCGTTCGAGGACGCGCTGCTCTCCGCGCTGCGCTCCAAGCACGCCGACCTGCTCTCCACCATCCGCGACTCGAAGGACCTGTCGGACGACAGCGCCGCCAAGCTGAAGAGCGTGGTCGAGGGCGTGGCCAAGTCGCTCGCGAACTGAGAACCCGCCGCATCGGGCGCCCGGCGACGGGCGCCCGATCGTGAACAGGCCCTGAGAGACCGGACCACCCGATGGCGAGTTTGAAGGATCTGCGCAACCGCATCACTTCGGTGAAGGCGACGCAGAAGATCACCAAGGCGATGCAGATGGTCGCCGCCGCGAAGCTGCGGCGCGCCCAGACGGCCGCCGAGAGCGGCCGGCCCTACGCCGAGAAGATGGCGGCCGTGCTCGGCAACCTCGCCGGGAACCTCGTCGGCGGCGTCGGCGCCCCGAAGCTGCTGGCCGGCACCGGCAAAGACCAGACGCACCTGCTGATCGTCTGCACCGGCGACCGCGGCCTGTGCGGCGCCTTCAACTCGTCGATCGCGCGCCTGGCGCGGGCCCATGCCGACAAGCTCATGGCCGAGGGCAAGACCGTCAAGATGATGACGGTCGGCAAGAAGGGCCTCGACCAGCTGCGCCGCCAGTTCCGCGAGCAGATCGTCGAGAGCCAGGACATCCGCGGCAACCGCCCGGTGGACTACCCCTTCGCCGCCGAGATCGCCGACAAGATCCTGACCCGGTACGAGGCCGGCGAGTTCGACGTCGCGACGCTGTTCTTCTCCGAGTTCCGTTCGGTGATCTCGCAGATCCCGACGGCGCAGCGGCTGATCCCGGCGGAGCTGCCCGAGGGCGTGGCCAGCACCACCGGCGCGCCGGCCGACTCGGCCCTGGAGTTCGAGCCGTCCGAGGAAGCGATCCTCGAGACGCTGCTGCCGAAGAACCTCACGGTCCAGGTCTACCGGGCGCTCCTGGAGAACGCGGCCTCCGAGCAGGGCGCCCGTATGAGCGCCATGGATTCCGCGACCCGCAACGCGGGCGAGATGATCAAGAAGCAGACGCTGATCTACAACCGCACGCGTCAGGCGATGATCACCAAGGAACTCATCGAGATCATCTCGGGCGCCGAAGCCCTCTAAGCGCCCTCACCGGCGCACCGACCGCATACCTTTCAAGGGCACGCAATCATGGCAAACACCGCTCTCCCCGGCGCCGGCTCCAACAAGGTCGGCAAGATCACCCAGGTCATCGGCCCCGTCGTCGACGTCCAGTTCGACGGCCACCTGCCGGAAATCCTGAACGCGCTCGAGACCAAGAACAACGGCGCCCGCCTCGTTCTCGAAGTCGCCGCCCAGCTCGGCGAGAGCACCGTGCGCTGCATCGCGATGGACACTTCCGAGGGCCTGACCCGCGGGCAGGAATGCACCGACACGGGTTCGCCAATCATGGTGCCGGTCGGCCACAACACGCTCGGCCGCATCATGAACGTCATCGGCGAGCCGATCGACGAGGCCGGCCCGATCCAGTCCGACAGCCTGCGCGCCATCCACCAGCCGGCGCCGGACTACACCGACCAGTCGACCGAGTCGCAGATCCTCGTCACCGGCATCAAGGTGGTCGACCTGCTCGCTCCCTACGCCAAGGGCGGCAAGATCGGCCTGTTCGGCGGCGCCGGCGTCGGCAAGACCGTGCTGATCATGGAGCTGATCAACAATATCGCCAAGGTGCACTCGGGCTACTCGGTCTTCGCCGGTGTCGGCGAGCGCACCCGCGAGGGCAACGATCTCTACCACGAGATGATCGAGTCCAAGGTCAACATGGACCCGAAGGAGCATAACGGCTCGGCCGAGGGCTCCAAGTGCGCGCTGGTCTACGGCCAGATGAACGAGTCGCCCGGCGCCCGCTCGCGCGTCGCGCTCACCGGCCTCACCATCGCCGAGGACTTCCGCGACCAGGGCCAGGACGTGCTGTTCTTCGTGGACAACATCTTCCGCTTCACCCAGGCCGGCTCGGAAGTGTCGGCGCTGCTCGGCCGCATCCCGTCCGCGGTGGGCTACCAGCCGACGCTGGCCACCGACATGGGCGCCCTGCAGGAGCGCATCACCACCACCAACAAGGGCTCGATCACCTCGGTGCAGGCGATCTACGTGCCGGCCGACGATCTGACCGACCCGGCGCCCGCCGCCTCCTTCGCCCACCTCGACGCGACCACGACGCTGTCGCGCTCGATCGCCGAGAAGGGCATCTACCCGGCGGTGGACCCGCTCGACTCGACCTCGCGCATGCTCTCGCCGGCGATCCTCGGCGAGGAGCACTACGAGGTGGCCCGCAAGGTTCAGCAGACGCTGCAGCGCTACAAGTCGCTCCAGGACATCATCGCCATCCTCGGGATGGACGAGCTGTCGGAAGAGGACAAGCTGACCGTGGCCCGCGCCCGCAAGATCGAGCGCTTCTTCTCGCAGCCGTTCTCGGTGGCCGAGATCTTCACCGGCTCGCCGGGCATCCAGGTGCCGCTGGAAGACACCATCAAGGGCTTCAAGGGCCTCGTCGAGGGCAAGTACGACGACCTGCCGGAGGCGGCCTTCTACATGGTCGGCACCATCGAGGACGCCCAGGCCAAGGCCAAGAAGCTGAAGGCCGCCTGAGGTCTTAAACGGCAAGATCATCCTTCTGGTCGTCGGCCTCCTGGCCGGCGGCCTCGTCGGCTACGTCACGCGGCCCGAGGCGGCCGAGCTCAAGATCGGGCCGCTCTCGGTCGAGGTGCAGGGCGACCGCCCGGCCGGCACCCGGGGCGGCGAGCTGACCACCGGTCAGATGCAGCATATCGGCCTGTTCGCCGGCATCGGCGCTCTGGTCGGCTTCGGCCTCGGCTTCGCCACGGACCGGCGCAGGGCCTAACCTCTCAGGTCGGCACGCAGCCTTCAGCAGGCCGCGTGCCGGGAATGACAAACGTCGGGATTCCGAGCGCATGGCCACCTTCCACTTCGATTTCGTCGGCCCCGAGCGGTCGCTGTATTCCGGCGAGGTCGAGTCGGTGCAGCTTCCCGGCACCGAGGGCGAGATGACCGTCCTCGCCGGCCACGCTCCGGTGCTGACCTCGCTCCGCGTCGGCGTGATCGTGGTCACCGAGCGCGCCAACAGCGGCAAGCGCATCTACGTCCGCGGCGGCTTCGCCGACATCGGCCCGACCGGGGTGACGGTGTTGGCCGAGCGCGCGGCGCCGATCGAGGAGCTGACCCCGGAATCCCTCGACCGCGACATCGAGGCGGCCGAGCTGCAGCGCGACGCCACCGAGGACCTGCAGAAGCGCGAGGAGCTGAACGGCCAGATCGTGCAGCTCCAAGAGACCAAGAACCTCCTCAAGCTCTGAGCCGTTCGCCGCTCTCGGCCGAGGCTCCCGAAGCCCGCTCGAACCGCCGTCACCGGTGCGGTTCGGTGGGCTTTTCCATGTCGAGGACGTGCGCGATCAGCGCCTCGGCCGCTTCCGGGCCGACGGGACAGCCCTGGTCGAGCCAGCGCCGGCGCGCCGCCGCCAGGGCGAGCCCGATCCGCGGCCCGGCCGGGATGCCGCGGGCGACGAGGATCGCGCCGGTCACCGGCAGGACCGGGGCCGGGCCGTCCTTCATGTCCCTCCAGGCAGCCGCGGCGTCGGCCCCGATCACCGGCCGCGGCTCGCCGGCGACGACGGCCAGCGCCGCCCCCAGGGCTGCCGTTCCGTGCTCGGCCGCGAGCGCCCGCAGCGCCGGAATGTCGATCACGGCCCGGGTCTTCAGCGCGGCGAGGGCGCGGGCGTAAGCCTCGAGGGCGACGTGCTCGGCCTTGGACAGGCGCAGGCTCTCGGCGAGGCGCTCGGCATCGGCCCGCGTCGTCACGGAAAGGGCGGCGAGCCGGTGGATCGTCGGAGCGCCGGCCGCGATCGCGCGCGACAGACGCCCCCTCTCGGCGACGCCCCCGGTGATGCGGGCCAGGAGGCCGGTCTCGGCGAGGACATCGACCGCCTCGAGCGCATGCGGCCCGGCCAGAAGCTTCAGGAATTCCGATCGCACGCGCTCCCGCGACAGGCCGTCGAGGGCCGCCCGCGTGGCGATGCAGGCGGCGAGCGCGTCCGCGTCCGGTCGGCCCTCGCCGAAGCGGGCATGGAAGCGGAAGAACCGGAGGATGCGCAGGGCGTCCTCGCGGATCCGGGTCGCGGGGTCCCCGATGAAGCGGACGCGGGCGGCCGCGAGGTCGGCGCGGCCGCCGGTGGTGTCGTGCAGCGTGCCGTCGGCCCCGAGCGAGAGCGCGTTGACCGTGAAGTCCCGCCGCTCGGCGTCGCGCACGAAGTCGCGGCCGAAGCGGACGACCGCGTGCCGCCCGTCGGTCTCGACGTCCTCGCGCAGGGTCGTGACCTCGACCGGTCGGCCGGCGACGACCAGCGTGACGGTGCCGTGCTCGATCCCGGTCGGAACCGCCTTGAGGCCCGCCGCCTGCGCGCAGGCGATCACGGCGTCGGGCAGCAGCGTCGTCGCCACGTCGATGTCGGCGGCGTCGATCCCGAGGAGCGCGTCGCGGACGCAGCCGCCGACGAGGCGGGTCTCCTCGCTGGCCTGGTCCAGGGCGCCGAGCGCCGCCCGCACCTCCGGCCTGGCGAGCAGCCGTGCCGGGCCCTCGGGGTCGAGGCTGCGCATCAGCGGAACTCGCCCGGCACCAGGCGGCCGTTCTCCATGTGGGTCGGCACGAAGCCGGCGGCATGGCGCTCGGAGAACAGGCCCGAGGCGACCATCGAGGCGATCACCACGGCCAAGCCGGCCAGGACGAGGCGGAAGGCCTGCGCGTCCCAGTGCGCCCGCTGCAGCGGGTTGCGGCCGACGAGCAGCAGGTAGGCGAAGAACAGCCCGAAGGGCAGCAGGAAGAGCCCGAACTCCTCCACGAAGCGACGCAGCATGGCACCCGATCGTTGGGCGCGGGCGATCCCCGCGCGGCTTAAGATTGGGCCTTCGGCCGCCCGAAATCGAGCCGTTCGGCGAGGTTGTGCAGGATGCCCGCTGTCACACCCCAGATCAGCCGCTCGCCGTAGGGGAGGGCGTAGAATCGCCGCTCGCGCCCCTGCCACACCCGCATCCGCAGCTCGTAGCGCGCGCGGTCGGCGAGCACCGCCAAGGGCACCTCGAAGATCGCGTCGACTTCGGCCGGGTTCGGCGCGAGGCGCGCCTCCGGGTCGATCAGCCCGATCACCGGCGCCACCAGGAACCCGGTGCCGGACAGGTAGGGATCGAGGTACCCCAGCATCCGCACGCGCTCCGGCAACAGGCCGATTTCCTCCTCGGCCTCGCGCAAGGCCGCCGCGTGCGGGCTCGCATCGGTCGGGTCGATCTTGCCGCCGGGCAGCGCGACCTGGCCGGAATGGTCGCGCAGGTGGGCGGCGCGCTGCGTCAGCACGATCGCGAGGCCGGCGTCGCGCGCGACGACCGGCACCAGCACGGCCGCCCGGCGATGGGGCGGCGGCGGGATCACGGCGCTGCCGTCGGGCTCCAGGCTGTGGTCGCCGCGCGGGTTCGAGGTCGGGTCGTCCGGCCCGGGCGGGTCGCGCGCGAGACGCGCTTCGGCGCGCGCCAGGAAGTCGGCGAGGTCCGCGTCGCGGGTCGGGCTGCCCACGATGCTCACGCCGCATCGGCCGGGGCGATGCGGTGGAAGCGGCCGCCGGCGGCGATCCCGAGCCAGGGGGCGCCGTCGAGGTCGCGTTCCTCGGCCAGGGCGACGAGGTCGTAGGTGAGCGCCCGCGTCACCAGCGCCCAGAGGCCGCGGCGGACGTGGAGATAGGGCTTGAGCGCCCCGGCCTCGCCTTGCGCGAAGCGGAGCTCGTGCTCGGCGTCGACGGGCACGAGGTCGTCGACGTTGGTGCGGAAGCTGATGCGGCGCGCCTCGCCCGCGCCGTCGACCGCCATCTCGACGGCGAGGAAGGCCGCATCCTCCACCACGATCGAGACCTTCTCCACCGGCGTGACCAGGACGGTGGTGCCGTCGGGCTCGCGCCGCAGGATCGAGGCGAAGAGCTTGACCATCTTCGGGCGGCGGATCGGCGTGCCCGCGTGGAACCACGTGCCGTCGGCGGCGATGCGCATGTCGATCGCCCCGCAATCGGGCGGGTTCCAGGTCTCGACCGGCGGCAGGCCGCGCCTGGGCAGGTCGGCCAGGGCCGCGCCGAGGCGGCTCAGGGTCGGATCGTCTGAGATGGTCATGGCGCTCTCAGATAGCGTCGCCGGTCGGTCCGGGAACGGGGGGCGCCTCCGGGCGCCGGCGCAGGATCTTCCAGACGCCGGAGGCGACGCCGACGACGCGCGCCGCGTGCCGAAGCTCGCAGCGCAGGAAGACGAGCGAGCCGGTGCGCTTGATCACCTCCGGCGCCACGGTGATCCAGTCGCCCAGCCGCGCGGTGTCGACGAACTGCATCTCCATCTGGATCGTCACGCAGTTCGCCCCGTCGGCCGCCCGCATCGCGGTCTCGCCCAGCGCCCGGTCAGCGAAGCTCATCAGCATCCCGCCGTGGACGACGCCGATCAGGTTGGCGTGCTTGTCGGCGGCCCGGAACGCGTAGGCGCCGTCGCGGACGTAGACCGGGCCGACATGGGCGATGAAGCCGGTGTCGTGGATCGGCGTCCAGCCGTCGCCCTCGGGCTGCCCGGCTTCAGGATTCTGCGGTTCTTCGGTCGGCATGCGGGCGGAGTCTCGATCTCGCGGCGGGCGGTCGCGCCCGGCTTCGTGTCACGGTCGCATCGCGCCCGCCGCCTGTCACCTGTCACCTGTCACCTGTTACCTGCCGTTCGCGCTCACGTGCCGCGCGGCTTGGCGCGGCGGGTCGGCGGCGCCTCCAGCGGGTTCTCCGGCCAGGGGTGGCGCGGATAGCGGCCGCGCATCTCGGTGCGCACGGCGCTCCAGGAGCCGCGCCAGAAGCCAGGGAGGTCACGGGTGATCTGCACCGGACGGTGGCCGGGCGAGAGCAGGTGGAGCACGAGCGGCACCCGGCCGATGGTCGGATGCGTCGCCAGCCCGAACAGCTCCTGCACCCGCACGGCCAGGACGGGGCCGCCCTCGGCCTCGTAGTCGATCGGGATCCGCGAGCCGGTCGGCACCTCGACATGGGTCGGTGCCTCGGCGTCGAGGCGGGCCCGGAGGGGCCAGGGCAGCAGCCCCTGCAGCGCCTCGCCGAGGTCGCTGGCGGTGACGGCGTCGAGGCCGAGGCGGCCGAGGAGGGCGGGCGCGAGCCAGTCCTCGACCGTCCCGGCGAGGGCGCCGTTCGCCAGATCGCGCCAGTCGCCGCCTTCCGCCGCGCGCAGGAACGCGATGCGGGCGCGCCACTGCGTTAGCGCCGGGGTCCAGGGCAGGCGCTCGAGGCCGAGCCCGGCGATGCCGCGGGCGAGGACCTTGGCCGAGTCGAGATCCGGCGGAACCGGGCGTGTGCGCTCGCCGAGCGTGACGGCGCCGAGACGGCGCAGGCTGCGGGCCCGCAGCGCCCGTGCCGCCGCGTCGAAGGTCACCTGCGTGACGCCCTCGATCCGGTCGGCGAAGCCGGCCTCGATCGCGTCGAGGTCGATCGCGGCGGCGGCGAGGATGCGGGCGTTGCCGGCGGCGCCGACGATGTCGGCGACGACGAGGAACGGCTCGCGGGCGAGCGGGGAGGCGGGGTCGAGGCGCCCGGCCCGGCCGTTGGCCATCACGAACTCGCCCTCGCGCCCGCGCGCCTTCGCGACCCGGTCGGGATAGGCCAGCGCCAGCAACGATCCGGCGCTCGGCTCGGGAGCCCCGCGCTCGCCGGATGCGGCGGCCGACCGTGCCCAGCCCTGCGCCATCCGGCGCATGTCGGCCGCGCGCTGGCCGCGGTCGCGGCGGAAGCGCTCGACCCGGTCGGCGAGGTCGACCGCGTCGCCGCCGAGGCCGCGCTCGACCAGGACGGCGGCGAGGTCGGCGGCGGCCGCCGCTGCGCCGAGGCCGGCGGCGGCGACCACCATGCGGGCGAGCCGCGGCGGCAGGGGGAGGGCGCGCAGGCGCCGCCCGGTCTCGGTGAGGCGCCCGTCCGCGTCGATCGCATCGAGGTCGCGCAGCATCGCGCGCGCTTCGTTCAGGGCGGGCGCCGGCGGCGGGTCGAGGAAGGCGAGGGTGCCGGGATCGGTCACGCCCCACTCGGCGCAATCGAGCACGAGGCCGGCCAGGTCCGCCGAGACGATCTCGGGGCGGGTGAACGGCTCGAGCGCGCTGGTTCCGGCCTCGGCCCAGAGCCGCCAGCACACGCCGGGCTCGGTCCGGCCCGCGCGGCCGCGGCGCTGGTCGACCGAGGCGCGGGAGGCGCGCGCGGTCACCAGCCGGGTCAGCCCGAGCCCGGGTTCGTAGACCGGCACCCGCGCGAGGCCGGAATCGACCACGATGCGCACGCCCTCGATCGTCAGCGAGGTCTCGGCGATGCTGGTGGCCAGCACCACCTTGCGCGCGCCGGGTGCGGCCGGCGACACCGCCCGGTCCTGCTCGGCCGGCATCAGCGCGCCGTAGAGCGGCGCGACCGCGACCTCGGGCCCGACGCGGCCTTCCAGCGCCGCGGCGACGCGGCGGATCTCGCCCTGGCCCGGCAGGAAGGCCAGGACCGAACCCGGATCGGCCCGCAGTGCACGCAGGATCGCGTCCGTCATCGCGTCCTCGATCCGGCGGTTCGGATCGCGGTCGGCGTAGCGGGTCTCCACCGGAAAGGCGCGTCCCTCGGACGCCACGACCGGCGCGTCGCCGAGCAGGCGCGCGACGCGGGCGCCGTCGAGCGTCGCCGACATGACCAGGATGCGCAGGTCGTCGCGCAAGCCGGCCTGCGCGTCGAGGGCGAGGGCGAGGCCGAAATCGGCATCGAGCGAGCGCTCGTGGAATTCGTCGAACAGCACCGCGCCGATGCCGGACAGTTCCGGGTCGTCGAGGATCATGCGGCCGAAGACCCCCTCGGTCACGACCTCGATCCGGGTGCGGCCCGAGATCTTCGAGCCGAGCCGGACGCGCAGGCCGACGGTGTCGCCGACGCGCTCGCCCAGGGTTCCGGCCATGCGATCGGCCGCGGCACGCGCAGCGAGACGGCGCGGTTCCAGCACGATGATCTTGCCGGAGCCGAGCCAGGGCGCGTCGAGGAGGTCGAGCGGCACCCGCGTCGTCTTGCCGGCACCCGGCGGAGCGACCAGCACGGCGGCGTTCGAGGATGCCAGCGCCGCGCGCAGGGCGGGAAGCGCCGCATCGATCGGCAGGGGGCTGAGCGGGGACAGAGCAGACGTCGGGGCGGATGGCATCGCGATCGTCCTACCGTGACGATCGGGCGGCGTTACGATTCAAGCCCGCGAACAATCCCGATTTAGCCAAGAAATTAATCCCCCTTCGACGGCACGATTCCACGGCCGATGCCTGGAACGACTTGAGGCGCTTGAACTTATAGCCCGGCAGCGCATGAGCGCGGACTGGAGAATTCTTGATGACACGTCTTTCCTTGACCCTTGCGACCGGACTGCTTCTCGGCGGCCTCGGCCTGGGGTCGATCTCCGTCTCCGCCGCGCCCGCGATGCCGCAGGCCGGCATCGTCGCCGGCAGCACGACAGACGCGGTCGCCTATCGCCGCCACTACCGTCATCACCACTCCACCAAGGCCGAGCGCATGATGCGCCGCCGCAATACCATGCGCCACGGGAACCCGAATGCGCGCAACCCGGCGATGCGCGGCTACCAGCAGAACCTCGGCAACACGGTCGGCGGCCCGCGCTACTGATCGATCCGCCTCGGAGCGATGCGAGGAAGCCGGCGCCCCATGGCGCCGGCTTCCTTCGTTCGTCGCGTCGCCGGCAGCGTCCGGCCTTCTCCCCAGCGATCCGGCGGGCGGCCGCTGATCAAACCCGGACGCGTCTGCTAAGAGCCGTCTCATGGCCCGCAGCTCAGCCCGAAACCTCGCCGACGTCGCCGGATCAGGCACCGCGGAGGTCGCCGGCCCGACGCCGATGATGGCGCAGTACATCGAGATCAAGGCCGCCAACCCGGACTGCCTGCTGTTCTACCGGATGGGCGACTTCTACGAGCTGTTCTTCTCCGATGCCGAGACGGCCTCGCGGGCGCTCGGCATCGTCCTGACCAAGCGCGGCAAGCACGGCGGCGCCGACATCCCGATGTGCGGCGTGCCGGTGGAGCGCGCCGACGACTATCTGAGCCGGCTGATCGGGCTCGGGCACCGGGTCGCGGTCTGCGAGCAGACCGAGGATCCGGCCGAGGCCAAGCGCCGGGGCCCGAAATCGGTGGTCCGCCGCGAGGTCGTGCGCCTCGTCACCCCCGGCACCATCACCGAGGACCGTCTGCTCGATCCGGGCAGCGCCAACCTGCTTCTGGCGGTCGGCCGTCGCAAGGTCTCGGACACGGCCTTCGCCTACGGGCTCGCGGCGATCGACATCTCCACCGGGCGCTTCGCCCTGAGCGAGGTTGCGGGCGCCGACCTTGCCGGCGCGATCGCCCGCCACGATCCGCGCGAGATCGTCCTGTCGGAGGCCATCCACACCGATCCGGCGCTCGCCCGGCTCTGGGCCGAGACGCGGGCGGCGGTGGTGCCCCTGGCCCAGGCGGAGCTGGAGCCGGCCTCGGCCGAGCGCCGCATCCGCGCGCAGTACGGCGTCGCGACGCTCGACGGCTTCGGCGCCTTCACCCGGGCCGAGATCGCCGCCGCCGGAGCGGCGCTGCTCTACGTCGCGCGCACCCAGCTCGCCGCCCGCGCGCCCCTGAGCGTGCCGACCCGCGAGGAGGCCGGGACGACGCTGGCGATCGACGCGGCGACGCGCGCGAACCTCGAGCTCACGCGCACGCTCTCGGGCGAGCGGGCAGGCAGCCTCCTCGACGCGATCGACCGGACCGTCTCGGCCAACGGCGCGCGGCTCCTGGCCGAGCATCTGGCCGGGCCGCTGACCGACCTCGCCGCCATCGCGCGGCGACACGAGGCGGTGGCGCGGCTGGTGGAGGATCGCGCCCTGCGCGCGACGCTGCGCGACGCGCTCGCCCGCGCGCCCGACCTGCCCCGCGCGCTGGCCCGCACCGGCCTCGGCCGCGCCGGCCCGCGCGACCTCGCCGCGATCCGCGACGGGCTCGACGTGGCGCTGGCGCTCGGCGCGCGCCTGTCGGACGGACGCGACCTGCCGGAGGATCTGGCGCGGCTCTCCGGCATCCTCGCCCGCGCCGATCGCGACCTGCTCGACATGCTGCGCGCGAGCCTCGCCGACGAGCTGCCGCTGAACCGCCGCGACGGCGGATACGTCCGCGCCGGCTACCATCCCGACATCGACGAGGCCCGCCTGCTCGGGAGCGACTCGCGCAAGGTCGTGGCGGCCCTGCAGGCGCGCTACGCCGAGGAGACCGGGTGCCGCACGCTGCGGATCAAGCACAACGGCCTGCTCGGCTACTTCATCGAGGTGCCGCAATCGGTCGGCGAAGCCTGCCTGAAGGGCCTGATGCGCGACTTCGTGCATCGCCAGACCATGGTCGACGCCATGCGCTTCACCAGCGTCGAGCTCGGCGCGCTGGAGCAGAAGATCTCCGGGGCCGCCGAGCGGGCGCTCGCCCTGGAAGGTGCCGTCTTCGACGACCTCGCCGCCCGCATCGTCGCGCAGGCCGAGGCGATCGGCGGCATCGCCGAGGCCCTGGCCGCCCTCGACGTGGCCGCGAGCCACGCCGAGCTTGCGGTGGAGCTCGACTGGCGCCGGCCGCAGGTCGACGCGTCGCTGAGCTTCGTCATCGCGGGCGGCCGCCATCCGGTGGTCGAAGCGGCCCTGCGCAAATCCGGCGCGGCCTTCATCGCCAACGATTGCGACCTCTCGGGCGAGGGGCGCGGCCGCATCCGGCTGATCACCGGCCCGAACATGGGCGGCAAGTCGACCTACCTGCGCCAGAACGCCCTGATCGCCGTGCTCGCGCAGATCGGCGCCTTCGTGCCGGCGCTCCAGGCCCGGATCGGCCGCGTCGACCGCCTGTTCTCCCGGGTCGGCGCCGCCGACGACCTCGCGCGCGGGCAATCGACCTTCATGGTCGAGATGGTCGAGACGGCCGCGATCCTGAACCAGGCGACCCGGCACTCGCTGGTGATCCTGGACGAGATCGGGCGCGGAACCGCGACCTATGACGGGCTCTCGATCGCCTGGGCCTGCCTCGAGCACCTGCACGAGACGAACGCCTGCCGCGCGCTGTTCGCCACCCATTTCCACGAGCTGACCGCCCTGGGCCAGCGGCTGGCGCGGCTCGACAACGCCACCCTGAAGGTCGCCGAGCACCGGGACGGCGTGGTCTTCCTGCACGAGGTGGTGCCGGGGGTGGCGGAGCGCAGCTACGGGCTCCAGGTGGCGCGGATCGCGGGCCTTC
Organism: Methylobacterium sp. J-059; assembly: GCF_022829485.1. Lineage (NCBI taxonomy): Bacteria > Pseudomonadati > Pseudomonadota > Alphaproteobacteria > Hyphomicrobiales > Methylobacteriaceae > Methylobacterium > Methylobacterium sp. J-059. Next base: position 97,901 of record NZ_JAKSYA010000158.1, on the reverse strand, counting down.
CGGGCAGCGTCGTCGCGCGGGCCGGCGCGATCCTGAAGGGGCTGGAGAAGGCCGAGCGCGAGCGCCCCAGCCGTCCGCGCATCGACGACCTGCCGTTGTTCGCGAGCCTCGCCCCGCCCCCTCTGCCGGAACCGGCGGTCGAGGCGGACGACGCGCTCGGCCTGCTGCTGGACGCGATCGACCCGGACGCGCTGACGCCGCGCGAGGCGATGGAGGCGCTCTACCGGCTCAAGCGCGAGCGCGAGGCGGCCGCCGGCTGAGCCCGGCTCAACCGGGCGCGCGGAAGAACCCGTCCGGGCAGGGCGGGGCCGGGACGCGCCCGGCGCGGCAGCCGGCCACGTAGTCGAGGGTGCTCGCCACGACCCGCTCGGAATAGGGCTTGGAGATCACGCCGAAGGCGCCCGCGAAGTCGTCGGGGATGCGCTTGGCGTTGGCGGTCATGAACACCACCGTCGTGCGCGGGTCGGCGCTGAGCGCGCGGGCGACGTCGACGCCGGTCGGCCCGTCGACGAGGTGGATGTCGACGAGCGCGATGTCGGGTGCGGTGGACTGGCCGAGCGCGATCGCCTCGGCCGAGCTGGCGGCGATGCCGACCGTGACGTAGCCGAGGTCGTCGAGCAGGAACTCGAGCTCGAGGGCGATCAGCGCCTCGTCCTCGACCACGAGGATGCGCAGGGCCGGGGCGCTCACGCGTCCTCCGCCAGGGGAATGTCGATCTCGACGACGGTGCCCGGCGCCCGATCGCGCCACGTGATCGTGCCGCGCAGCTGTCGCACCACCATCTCGACGAGGTTCCGGCCGAAGCCCGCCGGGTTCACCGGCCCCGCATCGAGGCCGACGCCGTCGTCCTCGATCGTGAGGTGCATGCCGGCGTCGGTGCGCTGCGCGGTGATGCCGATGCGGCCGCTCCGGTTCTCGGGAAAGGCGTGGCGGACGGCGTTGGTCGCCAGCTCGTGGATCATCAGGGCGAGCGGCGCGGCCATCGCGGCGGAGACGGCGATCGAGTCGATCCGAGCCTCGACCCGGGTCCGCTCCGCATCGAGCCCGGCGTTGAGATCGGACAGGAAGTCGTCGGTGAAGTCCGACAGGTTGAACTTGGTGACGTCGCCGGCCGAGTAGAGCATGCGGTGGGCGGTCGAGAGCGCGCCGATGCGCTCGGCCATGCTCGAGAGCGCATCGCGCGCCTCGCCCTCGGGCGTGCGCCGGGCCTTCAGCAGCATCAGCGACGAGATCACCTGGAGGTTGTTCTTGACCCGGTGATCGACCTCGTGGAGCAGGGCGGTCTTCTGCTCGAGGGCCGCCTGCAGGTCGGCGGTGCGCTGCCCGACCTGGCGCTCCAGCTCGTCGTTGGTGCCGCGCATCGCCTGCTCGACGGTGCGCTTGTCGGTCATGTCGGCCTGCGCGGCGAAGAAGAACGTCACCCGTCCATCGGCGTTTCGCACCGGGTTGACGGTCATGCTGTTCCAGAAGGCGGTGCCGTCCTTGCGGTAGTTCAGGAGCTCGCACTCGATCGGCTCGGCCGCCTCGAGCGCGGCGCGCAGGCGCGCGACCTCCGACGCGTCCGTGCCGGCGCCCTGCAGCATCCGGCAATTGCGCCCGAGAAGCTCGTCGCGGTCGTAGCCGGTCAGCTTCAGGAAGGCCTCGTTCACCCAGACGATCGGGTTGTTGTCGTGCGTCGCCCCCGTGAGCAGCATCGGCGTCGGGCTCGAGTCGAACGCCCGCGCGAATGTCGCCGGAGCGAGCGGATAATCCGCCTGATCGCTGGTCTCCATCATCCTGTAACCGATCGGTACGCGAGGAGCCTCGAGGCAGGGATGGCCGCCGCGCCGGGCCAGCGCGGCAGACCGTTGCGAGCGGAACGGCTACGCTCGCATCATCCGAACAGGTACGCAGGGGCAAGGTTCCCGCCCCGCCCCGCTTGTACCCAGGCAAATGTGCGATGTCGCGTTAAGCAGACATCGACCATGATCCGGCCGCCGCATCCCGCACGGATCGCCCCCGATGCGGGGGCGGCGCAAGGCTGCCACGATTCTCACGGATCAAGGCGGAAGGGCGTCAAGGAGTTCCACCGCATGGCCATGGACACCGCACCCGACAAGCCCGCACGACGGCTGCGGGCCCGCGACCTCGTCGAGGATCGGCGCATCGTCCTGATGCTGGCGCTCGGGTTCTCCTCGGGGCTGCCGCTGCTCCTGGTGCTCGGGACGTTCACCCTGCGGCTCGCCTTCTCGGACATCAACGTCAAGGCGATCGGCCTGTTCAGCTACGTGGCGCTGCCGTACTCGCTGAAGTTCCTGTGGGCGCCGATGATCGACCGGATCGACGTTCCGGTGCTGAGCGCTCGTCTTGGGCGCCGCCGCGCCTGGATGGTGACGACGCAGGTCGCGGTGGCGCTCTGCCTGGTGCTGATGGCCTTCGCCGATCCGCAGACGAGCCTCGCGCTGCTCGGCCTCGGCGCCTTCCTCGTCGCCTTCTGCGCCGCGACCCAGGACGTGGTCGTCGACGGCTGGCGCATCGACGCCGCCGGCACCGACTTCCAGGGCATCCTCGCGGCGACTTCGAACCTCGGCTACCGCCTCGGCCTGATCACGGCGGGCGCCGGCGCGCTGTTCATCGCCTCCGACAAGGGCTGGACCTTCGCCTACCTGACGATGGCGGCCCTGATGCTCGTCGGCCTGATCGCGGCCCTGCTCGCGCCTGCCTTCGACACCCGGCGCCCCGAGCCGGCGGCCGCAGCCGCGCAGACGCCGAAGGCGGCCGGGACGCGGCTGTTGTCGATCCGCCAGGCCGTGCTGGAGCCCCTGGTCGAGCTGCACGGCCGGATGGGGCCGGCCCTGTGGGGCGTGCTGGTGCTGGTCGCGCTCTACCGCATGCCGGATTTCGTCTCCGGCGTGATGGCGAGCCCGCTGTACCGGACGCTGGGCTTCGACCTGAAGGAGATCGCCACCGTCACCAAGCTCTACGGCATCTGGGTCGGCATCGCGGGCGGGTTCGCGGGCGGCTGGGCGATGGCGCGATTCGGGATGTTCCCGACGCTGCTGGCCGGCGCCTTCCTCGCCGCCGCCTCGCACCTCTCCTTCGCCTGGCTGTCGACCGGCGGGCCGGAGGTCTGGCGGCTGACGGTGGCGATCTCGATCGAGAATTTCTGCGGCTCCTTCGCCGGCATCGCGCTGATCGCCTACATGTCGAGCCTGACCACCCCCGGCTACGCGGCGACGCAGTACGCCCTGTTCTCCTCGCTCTATGCGCTGCCGGGCAAGCTCGTCGCGGGCACCGCCGGCTACATCGTCGCCGCCTTCGGCTACCCGACCTTCTTCGTCCTGACCTCGGCGGTCGGCATCCCGGTGGTGCTGCTCTGCCTCGCCGTCGGCAGAACGCCGAGCCGCAGGCCCGTGCCGGCCTCGGGCGACGCGGGGATGGCCGCTGCGGGCGGGCACGGGAACCCTCCCGCGCCCGTCCCGCTTCCTACCGGTTCGCCGGGCGTGCCCCTGAGAACCCAGGCTTGAGGAGGAATGCATGAGCGATATCGCGCTGACCGGTGAGGTCCTTCCGGCCGCTACCGAGTCCATCGAGCGTCCCTTGAGCGAGGCGGACCTCGCGGCATTGCGCCGGTCCGTCCGCGCCCTGGAGCAGCCGGGCCTCGCCGCCCGGCTCTCGGCCGCCGCCGGCGCTCCCCTCGACATGATCGGCCGGTCCCTGCCGGCCCCGGTGACCGAGGTCGTCGGGCGCTCGACCGAGGCGGCGATGCGCGGGGCGCTGCGCGTCGCGCTCAAGACCCTGCCGAAGGTCGCGGTCGCGCCGGCCGCCGGCACCGAGATCGAGAGCGTCGCCGTCAAGCCGGAGGGACGCCTCGGCGCGCTGCTCGGCAGCCTGACCGGATCGAGCACCTTCAACCACAAGGCCATGGCCGCGCTGTCGGGGGCGTTCGGAGGCGCCTTCGGCCTCGCGACGCTGGCCGTCGAGCTGCCGGTCTCGACCACCCTGATGCTGCGCTCGATCGCCGAGATCGCGCGGGAGGAGGGCGAGGACCTCGACGACCCGGAGGGTGCGCTCGCCTGCGTCCAGGTCTTCGCGCTGGGCGGAAAGGGCGATGCGGCGGGCGCGGCCGAGGGCACCGGCCTGACCGAGAGCGGCTACTTCGCGGTGCGCGCAGCCCTCGCCAAGACGATGGCGGAGGCCGCCCGCTACGCCGGGAGCAAGACGCTGCTCGACCAGTCGGCGCCGGCGCTGATCCGCTTCACCGCGCAGATCGCGGCGCGCTTCGGCATCGTGGTCTCGCAGAAGGTCGCCGCGCAGGCGGTGCCGGTGCTGGGCGCGTTCGGCGGCGCGGCGGTCAACACCGCCTTCATGAGCCACTTCCAGTCGATGGCCCGCGCCCACTTCACCGTCCGGCGCCTGGAGCGCACCTACGGGCAGGCGACCGTGCGTGCGGCCTACGAGGTGGAGAAGGCCGCGCTCGGCGTCGCATGACGGGCTGAACCGGCCTATCGTCCCCAGAGGATCGCGGGACAGAACGGAGACCGGCCCTGCTCGGCAACGGAGAGATGATCGGCCGGCTCGCGCTGGCGGCCCTGCTCGGCAGCGTGATCGGGCTCGAGCGTGAGCGCCTGCTCTGGGCGGCCGGCCTGCGCACGCACATGCTGGTCTGCGTCGGCTCGTGCCTGATCATGCTGGTCTCGACCTACGGCTTCGCCGACGCGCTGGGCGCCCGGAACGTCGTCCTCGACCCGTCGCGCGTCGCGGCGCAGGTGGTCTCTGGGATCGGCTTCCTCGGCGCGGGCACGATCCTGCTGCGCGGCGAGGTCGTGAAGGGGCTGACCACCGCCGCGAGCCTGTGGGCGGTGGCGGCGATCGGGCTCGCCATCGGCGGCGGGCTCTACGTCCCGGCGGTGGCGACCACGACCTTCGTCGTCGCGATCCTCGCGGGCGTGAAGCCGCTGGAGGAGCGCTGGCGCGACCGGATGCAGACGCGGACCCTCCGCCTCGTCGCCAAGCGCGGGACGCTGTCGATCGACACCCTGCACGCGGCGACCGGCGAACGGGCCTCGCGGGTGCGCCAGTTCGTGGCGCGCACCGCCGAGGACCCCGCCCTCGACGAGATCGAGGTCGCGTTCGTGCGCCTGTCGGCGACCAGCGTCGAGGCGATCGCCGAGACCCTGCGGGCGAACCCCGACGTCGTCAGCGTCGAGACGGCGCAGCGCTAGAGCACCGTCTTCACGCGAGCCGGGAGCCACCTCGCTCGAAGATGCTCATCTTGTGAAGTCGCATTTTCTTCACGCGAGCCGGGAGCCGCCTCGCTCGAAAATGCTCGGGGCGCGCCGGACCCGAGGTCGCTCAGGCCTTCCTGAGCCCGAACCAGCCGGCGATGCCGGTCTTGGCCGCCGCGGGCTCGCCGTCCAGGAACATCCGGTAGGCAGGGTTCTCGGTCTCGTCGAAGCACGGGAAGCCGAGAGCTTCGACAGCCCGGTCGAAACGGCCTTTGGCGTCGGGGGGCACGGCGATGCCGGCGAGCACCCGGCCGTAATCGGCACCGTGGTTGCGGTAGTGGAACAGGGTGATGTTGAAGTCCTCGCCGAGCGCGTCGAGGAACTTCAGCAGCGCGCCCGGCCGCTCCGGGAACTGGAAGCGGTAGAGCCGCTCGTGCGCCAGGCCCGAGACGCGGCCGCCGACCATGTAGCGGACATGGACCTTGGCCATCTCGTTGTCGCTCATGTCGTGGACGTCGTAGCCCCCGGCGACGAGGCCCGCGACGAGGTCGCGCTTCTCGGGCCGGCCGCCGGGCAGGTTGATGCCGACGAAGATCCTGGCCTGCGCGCCCGGCGCGTAGCGGTAGTTGAACTCGGTGATCGCGCGCGGTCCCAGGGCCCTTATGAAGGCCCGGTAGGCGCCGGGCTTCTCCGGGATGGTGACGCCGAGCAGGACCTCCCGCTCCTCGCCGAGCTCGGCCCGCTCTGCGATGTGGCGCAGGCGGTCGAAGTTGAGGTTCGCCCCGGAGGAGATCGCGACGAGCGTGCCGGCGCCGCCCTCGCGCTCGGCGTAGAGCTTGGCGCCGGCGAGCGCGAGCGCGCCGGACGGCTCGGACACCGCGCGGGTGTCGTCGAAGATGTCCTTCACCGCCGCGCACATCGCGTCGGTGTCGACGGTGATGACCTCGTCGAGGTGCTGGCGGCACAGCCGGAACGTCTCGGCCCCGGCCTGGCGGACGGCGACGCCGTCGGCGAACAGCCCGACGCTCGGCAGCAGCACGAGCTCGCCGGCCTTCAGGGCCTCGGCCATGCAGGCGGCGTCGTCCGGCTCCACGCCGATCACCTTGGTCTCCGGCCGCAGGTACTTGACGTAGGTCGCGATTCCCGCCGCGAGCCCGCCGCCGCCGACGGGCACGAAGATCGCCTCGATCGGGCCGGTATGCTGCTGCAGGATCTCCATGCCGATCGTGCCCTGGCCGGCGATCACGTCGGGATCGTCGAAGGGGTGGAGGAAGGTGAGGTCCTGCTCGGCCTCCAGGCGCCGCGCCTCGCTCAGCGCCTCGTCGAAGGCGTCGCCGTGCAGGATCACCTCGGCGCCTCGGGCGCGACAGGCGTCGACCTTGATCGCGGGCGTCGTGCGCGGCATCACGATGACCGCCCGCACCTGCAGGCGCGCGGCCGCCAAGGCCACGCCCTGCGCGTGGTTGCCGGCCGAGGCGCAGATCACGCCGCGGGCGAGCTGCTCGGGCGAGAGCCCGGACATCTTGTTGTAGGCGCCGCGCAGCTTGAACGAGAAGACCGGCTGCAGGTCCTCGCGCTTCAGAAGCACCGGCCGCCCGAGCCGGACGGTCAGGCGCGGCATCGGATCGAGCGGGCTCTCGATCGCCACGTCGTAGACCCGCGCGGTGAGGATCTTGCGGATGTAGTCGGGTGCCGGTTCGGCCGGAGGACTTGCGGGTTTCACGGTGTCGGACATGCGGCCGGCAATAGCCGCTTGCCGCGCAAGATGCGAGCGCGCGCCCCCGCTCGGCCCCGCATGCCTGCCCGGCCCCGGATGCCGGAGACCGCCGGACGTGCGGCAGGGACCATGGTCCGCACCGCCGCCCGGGCGGGACGTCGGAGCGCGAGCGGCTTCGTGACGATCCGGACGCCGGCTCGGGCGTTCCGCGAGCGTCCGAGCGACGGCGTCATGGTGAAGGCTCGCTCGGCAGTCCGCACGGTCCCGGCTCGGGAGCGACGATGGCGGGAACGCCGCGGCGTCAGAGCCGGTCGATCAGCGCGGCGACCCAGACCAGGGCGGCGATCGCCTGCGCCGAGAACGTCCCGGCCGAGGCGAGGTCCTTCACCGTGCCGATCCGCGGGTGGCGGCCGGGATGGAGGTGATCGCACAGCTTCTCGATCGCGGTGTTGAGGAACTCCGCGGCGAGCATCAGCAGAAGCGTCGCCATCAGCGCGACGCGGACCCAGAGGCTCGCGCCGAGCACGAGGGCCGCCGGCACGCCGACGACGAGCAGCGCCAGCTCGAGCCGCACGGCGCGCTCGGTGCGGGCGCCGTGGACGAGGCCGCGCCAGGAATTCAGGAAGGCGAGCCAGAGCGCGTGCATTCACGCCGCCTCGTCCATTCAAGCAGATTCCTGCGGCACCGCGCGGGCGATCCACTTGGCCAGCACCGGGCCGGTGATCAGGACCACGAACAGCCGGAGCGTCTGCACCGCGAGCACGAACGACACGTCGACCTTCGAGCCGACCGCGATGATCGCCACCGAGTCGAGGCCGCCGGGGCTGGTCGCGAGGAAGGCGGTGAGGAAGTCGATCGCGAGCAGGTGCGTCAGCCCGAGCGCCCAGCCGGCGCAGAGCAGGATCACGGCGAGCGTCGCGACGAGGATGCCGGGCAGCGCGTGCAGCGTCGCGCGCAGGGTCTCGCGGGTGAAGCGCAGGCCGACGTACCAGCCGATCGTCGCGTAGGCGAGCTCGAGGATCGGCAGCGGCAGGGTGATGCTGGCGACGCCGGTCGCGTGAAGCGCCGCGCCGAGCAGCATCGGCCCGATCAGCGCGCCGGCGGGCAGGCGGAGCCACAGCGCGATGCCGGCGCCGCCGGCCGCGACCGCGAGCGTGACCAGCACCGGCAGCACGGTCGCCGCCTCGGCGACCGCCGGCGGCGGGCCGGCCGCCACGGAATCGGTCAGCAGCCGCGCCACCAGCGAGGCCGAGAGCACCACGGCGGCGACGCGCACGTACTGCATGAAGGCGACGAGGCGGGGATCGGAGCCGTATTCCTCGGCCATCGCCACCATCGCCGCCGCCCCGCCCGGCGAGGAGCCCCAGGCGGCGGTCGTGCCGGGCAGCACCCGCAGGCGCGTGAGCACCAGCCCGACGAGGGTGCCGGCGAGCACCGTGACGCCGACCACGAGCAGGATCAGCGGGCCGTCCGCGATCAGGGTCTTGGTGATCTCCGCGGTGATGGCGTGGGCCACCATGCAGCCGATCATCGCCTGCGAGGCCTGGAAGGCCGGCCGCGGCATCCGGAGCGGCGCCCCCCGCACCCCGAACGCGATCGCCGCGATCATCGGCCCGAGCAGGAACGCGGCCGGGAACTGCCCGAGCTTCAGGCCGAAGCCGAGCAGGCCCGAGGCGGCGATCAGCGCCGCCCAGAGGGCGATGGTCCGTGCGGGAAAAGGCAAGGCGACGCGCCAGGTTCGATCGATCGCATGGCGGTCCGCGATCCTGGCGCCGCGCTACACCCTGTCGCCCGGCCTGTCACGCGCACGGGCGCACAACCCAGCCCTGTGCGACCCGTTCGTCACCCGGCGGCGATCGTCGCCTCGCGGCAGGCGGCGGTGCCGGCCGGCGCCTGGGCGCGGAAGAAGGCGGCCAACGCGGCGAGGCCCGGCGCCCGCGGGTCGCTCGCCCGCCAGGCCAGCGCGATGGTCCGGCCCGGCCCGTCGGTGTCGAAGCCGCGGATCACGGTGAGCCCGCTCGGATCGGGGCCGGACGGGACGGCGAGGGCGGGAAGCAGGGTGTAGCCGGCCCCGGCCGCCACCATCGAGCGCAGGGTCTCCAGGCTGGTGGCATGGCGCCCGGCGGCGCTGCCCGCCCCGCAGGCGGCGATCGCCTGGTCGCGCAGGCAGTTGCCCTCGTCGAGGAGCAGCAGGTCCGGCCCGGCGATATCGGCGGCGCGCAGGGCCCCGCCCTGCGCGAGCGCATGGTCGGCCGGGCAGGCGAGGCGGAACGGCTCGACGAAGAGCGGCGAGACGGTGAGCCCCGAGGCGGGCAGGGGCAGCGACACCAGGGCGGCGTCGACCCGCCCGTCGCGGAGGGAGGCGAGGATGTCGGCGGTGCGGCCCTCGCTGAGGGCCAGCGCCAGCATCGGGAATTCCTGGCGCATCGTCCGCAGCACCAGGGGGAAGAAGTACGGCCCGAGCGTCTGGATCGCCGCGAGCACGAGCCTACCGGTGAGCGGCGCGCCGCGGCCCTCGCTGGCCAGCGCGAGCAGGCGCTGCGCCTCGGCCAGCACCGCGCGAGCCTGACGCACGATGATCTGGCCCGGCGCCGTCATCAGCACGCGCCGGTTGGAGCGCTCGAACAGCACGAGCCCGAGCGCGCCCTCGAGCTTGCGCACCTGGACGCTGAGCGTCGGCTGGCTGACGTTGCAGCGTTCGGCCGCCCGGCCGAAATGCCCCTCGTCGGCGATGGCGACCACGTATTCGAGGTCGCGGAGCGACAGGCCGGCAAGATTCATAGTTTTTGTCTATCATACCCTTTGCGACGATGCATTGGCTAATGGGTTCGGAGTGGCGCATAAGGAGAGCCCGGAACGATTCCAGGAAACGGCGTCCCCTCGTTCGCGGGCGCAGGCGCCGATCCTCGAGCCTCGTCACCACCACGGAGAGATTCTTCGCATGAGCGATCAACGCCCGATCCTGACGACCCGCCAGGGCCACCCGGTCCGCGACAACCAGAGCACGCGCACGGTGGGCGAGCGGGGTCCCGCGACGCTCGAGAACTACCAGTTCATCGAGAAGATCACGCATTTCGACCGCGAGCGCATCCCCGAGCGGGTCGTGCATGCCCGCGGCGCCGGCGCCCACGGCTACTTCGAGGCCTACGGCAAGATCGGCAACGAGCCGGCTTCCAAGTACACCCGCGCCCGCGTCCTCAACGAGACCGGCGTGAAGACGCCGATGTTCGTGCGCTTCTCCACCGTGGCCGGCGCCAAGGAGAGCCCGGAGACCGAGCGCGACCCGCGCGGCTTCGCGGTCAAGTTCAAGACCGTCGACGGCAACTGGGACCTGGTGGGCAACAACCTCAAGGTCTTCTTCATCCGCGACGCGATCAAGTTCCCCGACATGATCCACGCGTTCAAGCCGGACCCGGTGACGAACCGCCAGGAGGCGTGGCGCTTCTTCGACTTCGTGGCGCAGCACCCTGAAGCGATCCACATGGTGACGCACCTGAAGTCGCCGTGGGGCATCCCCGCCAACTATCGCGAGATGGAAGGCTCCGGCGTCAACACCTACAAGCTGGTCAACGACCAGGGCGAGGCGGTGCTCTGCAAGTTCCACTGGGAGCCCAAGCAGGGCATCCGCAACCTGACCTCGGCCCAGGCGGCCGAGATCCAGGGCAAGGACGTCGGCCACGCCACGCGTGACCTCTACGACAACATCAAGGCCGGCAACTTCCCCGAGTGGGAGTTCTGCGTGCAGATCATGCCGGACGGCCCGAACGACCACCTGTCGTTCGATCCCCTCGACGACACCAAGCTGTGGCCGGTCGAGGACTTCCCGCTGCTGCCCGTGGGCCGCATGGTGCTCGACCGCGTGCCGGACAACTTCTTCGCCGAGGTCGAGCAGTCGGCCTTCGGCACGGGCGTGCTCGTGGACGGCATCGACTTCTCGGACGACAAGATGCTCCAGGGCCGGACGCTGTCCTACTCGGACACGCAGCGCTACCGGGTCGGCGCCAACTACCTGCAGCTGCCGATCAACGCGCCGCAGCCGGGCGTGAAGGTCTACTCGAACCAGCGCGACGGGCAGATGACCTACGGCGTCGACGGGACCGGCCCGAACAAGCACATCAACTACGAGCCCTCGACGCTGGCCGAGGGCCTGCGCGAGGCGCCGAAGCCCGCGAAGGACTACCACCAGCCGGTGCAGGGCAACCTCGGCCGCTACCAGACCTCCCGCACCGAGGACGACTACACCCAGGCCGGCGTGCGCTACCGCTCGTTCCAGGATTGGGAGCGCGACGACCTGATCGCCAACCTCGTCGGCGACATGAAGCAGTGCCCCGAGGCGATCCAGCTGCGGATGGTCTGGCACTTCTCGCATGCCGACGCCGATTACGGCCGCCGGGTCGCGGAAGGGGCCGGGATCGACCTCGCCAAGGCGCTGGCGCTGCCGCCGCTGCCGGGGCGCGCCGCGCCGGGCAAGCGCCTGACGCCCGAGACCTACACGGACGGCTCGCAGGCGCACCAGATCGCCGCCGAGTAGCCCGCTTCGCGCTTCGCGCGGACGACGACATCAGCCCCGCGCGGTCGAAGGACCGCGCGGGGTTCTTTCTTTGGCGCCAGCGCCGCCGCGCGGCGCGGCGTTTCCTCCCGCCCGGAAACGGTCTAAACGGCCGCTCCCGCGCCCCGCGCGGGGACCGACCCTCGTTTGCGCTTACCTGCCGCGTACGCAGGAGTGAGCCCGGAGACACCGCGACGATGCCCATCCTGACATTCCCCGACGGCAACACCCGCGGCTACGACGAGGCCGTGACCGGACGGAGCGTGGTCGAAGGCATCGCGAAATCGCTGGCCAAGCGCACCGTCGCGATGGCGCTCGACGGCGTCGTCGCCGACCTGTCCGACACGATCGAGCGCGACGCCCGCATCGAGTTCCTCGACCGCACCGACCCGCGGGCGCTGGAGCTGATCCGCCACGACTGCGCCCACGTGCTGGCTGAGGCCGTTCAGGCGCTGTGGCCGGGCACGCAGGTGACGATCGGCCCGGTGATCGAGAACGGCTTCTACTACGACTTCGCGCGCGACACCCCGTTCACGCCGGACGACTTCCCGGCGATCGAGGCGAAGATGCGCGAGATCATGGCCCGCGATGCGGCCTTCACCAAGGAGGTCTGGAAGCGCGACGACATCCGCAAGGTGTTCGCCGACCGGGGCGAGGCCTACAAGGTCGAGCTGGTCGACGCGATCCCGCCGGGCGAGGACCTGAAGGTCTACCGCCAGGGCGACTGGTTCGACCTGTGCCGCGGCCCGCACATGACCTCGACCGGCAAGGTCGGGCCGGCCTTCAAGCTGATGAAGGTCGCCGGCGCCTACTGGCGGGGCGATTCGAGCAACCCGATGCTGACCCGCATCTACGGCACCGCCTGGGCCACGAAGGAGGAGCTCGACGCCTATCTCCACCGCCTGGAGGAGGCCGAGCGCCGCGACCACCGCCGGCTCGGCCGGGAGATGGACCTGTTCCACTTCCAGGAGGAGGGGCCGGGCGTCGTGTTCTGGCACGCCAAGGGCTGGACGATCTTCCAGGAGCTGATCGCCTACATGCGCCGCCGCCTGAAGGGCGACTACGCCGAGGTCAACGCGCCGCAGATCCTCGACAAGGCCCTATGGGAGACCTCCGGCCATTGGGGCTGGTACCGCGAGAACATGTTCGCGGCCCAAAGCGCCGGCGACGAGGCCGAGGACAAGCGCTGGTTCGCCTTGAAGCCAATGAACTGCCCGGGCCACGTTCAGATCTTCAAGCACGGTCTGAAGAGCTACCGCGACCTGCCTCTGCGCATGGCGGAATTCGGCGTCGTGCACCGCTACGAGCCGTCGGGCGCGATGCATGGGCTGATGCGCGTGCGCGGCTTCACGCAGGACGACGCGCACATCTTCTGCACCGAGGACCAGCTCGCCGACGAGTGCCTCACGATCAACGACCTGATCCTCTCGACCTACGCCGATTTCGGCTTCGACCAGATCGTGGTGAAGCTCTCGACCCGGCCCGAGAAGCGGGTCGGCTCGGACGCCCTGTGGGACCATGCCGAGGAGGTGATGACCCGCGTGCTGGCGCAGATCGAGGCGCAGTCGGGCGGGCGCATCCGCACCGAGGTGAACCCGGGCGAGGGCGCCTTCTACGGGCCGAAGTTCGAGTACGTGCTGCGCGACGCGATCGGGCGCGACTGGCAGTGCGGCACCACGCAGGTGGACTTCAACCTGCCAGAGCGGTTCGGCGCGTTCTACGTCGATGCCGAGAGCCAGAAGGTGCCGCCGGTGATGGTGCACCGGGCGATCTGCGGCTCGATGGAGCGATTCACCGGCATCCTGATCGAGCACTTCGCCGGCCACTTCCCGCTCTGGCTCGCCCCCGTCCAGGTGGTGGTCGCGACCATCACCGGGGAAGCCGACGCCTATGCGGCGGAGGTCGTCCGGGCGCTGACGCGGGCCGGCCTGCGGGTCGAGGCGGACCTGCGCAACGAGAAGATCAACTACAAGGTCCGCGAGCACTCGCTGGCCAAGGTGCCGGTGATCCTGGCGCTCGGCCGGCGCGAGGCCGAGGAGCGCACGGTCTCGATCCGGCGGCTGGGCAGCCAGCAGACCCGGACGCTGCCGCTCGCGGAGGCGGTGGCGAGCTTCGTCGCCGAGGCGACCTCGCCCGACCTGCGCCGGGCCGAGGCCGTCGCCGAGAGCGTGCCGAGCACGGGCACGGTGCTCGACGGGCAGCATGGCGAGAGCCCGACGCCCTAAGGCGCCGGCGCCCGCTCACCCCGCCTTCGCCAGGACCTCGATGTCGCGGTCGAGCCCGCTCTCGACCTTGAACTCGCGGGTGTAGACCTGCCCGTCGTGGCGGGCGATCAGCACGTAGTCGCCCTCCGCCAGGGTGACCTGCGGGAACGCGCCGATCGCCTCGCGGATGGTGTCGCCGCCGGGCGTCAGCACCGAGAAGGCCGTGCCGGCGAAGGCCTCGGCGCCGGGGCTGGTGACGAGCTTCAGCGTCACCGTGGCGGCCCGGTGGTTGAGGGTGGCGTCGGTGACCTTGCCGTTCTCGACCTTCAGGTCGGCGCGCTGGATCGCGTTCGATTCCCCGTAGGTCGAGACCACGTGGTAGGTGCCCTCGGGCAGGCGCAGCAGCTCGCCGGCCTTGACGCCGCTGCGCACCAGCCGCCCCTCCGAGTTGGTGCCGATCGGCACGAAGACCGAGAAGGAGAGCTGCGCCGGAGCGATCCGGGTGTCGCCGATCGCGCCGGACAGCTTGAGCGCGCCGGCGGCCACCCGCAGGGTGTCGGTCGCGGGCTGGCCGGACATCGCGATCTTCTTCGTCGCGCTGGCGAAGCCGTAGGTCACGGAGGCGACGTAGGCGCCCGGCGCGAGCTTGAACGTCGGCGCCGGGTCGGTGGAGCGCGCGACGATCGCGGGCCGGACGCCGTCGGTGCGGTCCTCGTAGATCCGCCAGACCAGGCCGGACCGCAGCGGCTGGCCGATCCCCGACAGCAGCGCGGAGAGCGACAGGGTCGCCTCGCCCTCGGGCTGGCTCGGGGGCAGGTCCGGCGTCGTGATCGAGGGCGAGGGAAGGCCGCCGCCGAGGCGGTTGCCGAAGGGGTCCGGCGACTGCGCCGCGGCTGCGAGCGGCGCGACCGCAGTCAGCAGCGCCAATCCGGGCCCGAGCCTTCGTCCGCGCATGTCGCAAGCCTTCTCCCCAAAGGCCGAACCGGCCGAACGTCACCGTCTCGCCCGTGTGATCCCGGACCGTGGCGAGCGCAAGGCCGCCGAGGGTCCTCGCGCTTCCCGCGCCAAGCTGCCCGACTTCCCAGCCGGTCCCACCCGTGCGAAATCCCGGCGCGATCGCGGGACCGCCCCGCACCGGCCAGCCGAGACGCCCCGATGAACGCCACCCTCGACATGCTGCGCACCCGCCGCTCGGTGCCGCCCGTGCGGATGACGGACCCGGGACCGAGCCCGGAGCAGATCGACACGATCCTGACGCTGGCCTCGCGGGTGCCCGACCACGGCAAGCTCGCGCCGTGGCGCTTCATCGTGATCGCGGGCGCGGCGCGCGAGCGGATCGGGGCCGTGATCGCGAAGACCTACGCCGCCGACAACCCGGAGGCCGACGCCGCGCGGCTCGACCTCGAGGCCAAGCGCCTCGCGCACGCGCCGGTCGTCGTCGCGGTCGTGTCGCGGGCCGGGCCGCACGTGAAGATCCCGGAATGGGAGCAGGTCCTGTCGGCGGGCGCCGCCTGCATGAACCTCGTGGTGGCGGCCAACGCCCAGGGCTTCGCCACCGCCTGGCTGACCGAATGGTACGCCTACGATCGCCGCGTGCTCGAAGCCCTTGGCCTCGACCCGCGCGAGAAGCTCGCGGGCTTCATCCATATCGGTGCCCCCGAGGAGATCCCGGCGGACCGGCCGCGGCCGGACCTCGCCGAGATCGTCACGCGCCTGTAAGGCTCGCACCAATGCATTACGCCCCCGACGACCGCACCCTGCCGCACAACCCGCTGAAGGCGATCGTCGCGCCGCGGCCGATCGGCTGGATCAGTGCCATGAGCCGCGACGGGAAGCTCAACCTCGCGCCGTACTCGTTCTTCAACGCGGTCGGCGACGACATGGTCGCGTTCTCCTCCACCGGCCGCAAGGACGCGCTGACCTTCGCGGAGGAGGGCGGCGATTTCGTCTGCAACCTCGCCACCTACGATCTGCGCGAGCCGATGAACGCCTCCTCGGCCCCATTGCCGCGCGGCGAGAGCGAGTTCGATTTCGCGGGGCTGACCACGGCCCCGTCGCGCAAGGTGCGCGCGCCCCGGGTGGCGGAAGCCGCCGCCGCCCTCGAATGCCGGTGGCTGCAGACCGTGCCGCTGGTTCCGCTCGGAGGGGGCGAGGCCGCCAACTTCCTGGTGATCGGGCAGGTGGTCTCGATCTACATCGACGACCGCTTCGTGAAGGACGGCCTCGTCGACACGGCCGCGATGCAGCCGATCATGCGCGGCGGCTACTTCGACTACTTCAAGATCGGGCCGGACGCGAAGTTCGCCATGCAGCGCCCCAAGGGCGCCGGCGACTACACCGCGCGCTGACGCGACGGGAAGCGGAACAGGCGCGCGCTCGGGCTCTGCAGCCCGGCGCCCTTCGACGGATCTCCGCCCGCGCAGGGTCGTGTGCGCAAGACCCGTGCGCGCTCGAAGAAAGCTTAGACCCTCATCGCCGGCACGCGCCCCTGCATCCCCGTGCGGTGGCGACGCGCCCTGAGGCGGAGCGCAGGCCCGAACCCCGGTCTTGCCGGCGCTTCGTTAACCTTCGCCGGGCGCGAATGCCGGCACGGAATCTCCCCCTGGGGTCCGCTTCGCCACGGAACCTTCGGAACGATCGCCCAGCTTCAGCGTTAAGCTTGTGAATTCGATGGATCATCGAGAAAGGATCATCATGCGCAAGTTCGCTCTCGTCACCGCCGCGATCATCTCGGCTGGTGTCCTCTCCGCCACCACGGCCGATGCGCGTCCCGGCTTCCGCGGCGGATACGGCCACGGTTACGGCGGCGGCTACGGCCGGGGTTATGGCTACCGCGGCGGTCGCGGCATCGGCACGGGCGCCGCTGTCGGCCTCGGCATCGCCGGCCTCGCAGCCGGTGCGATCGCCGCCGGCGCAGCACGCGATGCCTACGGCTACAACCGCGGTTACGGTGCGTACGGCGGCTACGGCGCCCCGGCCTACGGCGGCTACTACGGCTCGCCCTACTAAGGGCTCGCCATCCAGCACGTGAATTTGGGGCGACCGGGCATTCCGGTCGCCCTTTTCGTTCGTACGGCTTCCCTCAGCGGGCGCGGTAGGGCGGGACGCCGGGATCGGGCAGCCAGACGGAGGCGGGCGGCGCACCGGTCTGCCAGAACACGTCGATCGGGATGCCGCCGCGCGGGTACCAGAAGCCGCCGATCCGCAGGTAGCGCGGCCCGAGCAGGTCGACGAGCGTCTTGGCTATGCCCACCGTGCAATCCTCGTGGAACGCGCCGTGGTTGCGGAATGCGCCGAGGTAGAGCTTGAGCGACTTCGACTCCACGAGCCAGCGATCCGGGACGTAGTCGATCACCAGGATCGCGAAGTCGGGCTGGCCGGTCACCGGGCAGAGCGAGGTGAATTCCGGGACGGTGAAGCGGGCGAGGTAGTCCGTATCCGGGTGCGGGTTCGGCACCCGGTCGAGGCGGGCCTCGTGCGGGCCGGCGGGGAGGGGCGTCGGCTGCCCCAGCTGCAAGGATTCATCGGTCATGGCCCTCCTTACCGCAGGCCTCGCCGCGGTGCATCCGACCCGCGTGCATGGTTCGGCCGCGCGTCGCTCGCGGCATCGCCGCTGGGGCTCGAAACCGGAACGGGCGGCGCCAGCTTTTGCATTCACTTTGCCGGTCGCATCGCGCGATCGCGCACCGCCTTGCCCGAGGCCGCGCCTTGACGGATAAGCCGCAGCGACGAGACCGAATCCGGGCCCGCCGCCGATCGCGTGCGCCCTTGGGGAGGAGCCTTCATGACCGCGATCACCAACATCGCCGCCCGCGAAATTCTGGACAGCCGCGGCAACCCCACCGTCGAGGTCGACGTGCTGCTGGAGGACGGTTCCTTCGGCCGCGCGGCCGTGCCGTCGGGCGCCTCCACCGGCGCGCATGAAGCGGTGGAGCTGCGCGACGGCGACAAGGGCCGCTACGCCGGCAAGGGCGTGCGCAACGCCGTGCACGCGGTCCAGACCGAGATCCTCGACGCGATCGGCGGCATGGACGCCGAGGACCAGGTCGCGGTCGACGAGGCGATGATCGAGCTCGACGGCACCCCCAACAAGGCCCGCCTCGGCGCCAACGCCATCCTCGGCGTGTCGCTCGCCGTGGCCAAGGCCGCCGCGGAAGCCTCCGGCCTGCCGCTCTACCGCTACGTCGGCGGCGTCCAGGGCCGGGTCCTGCCGGTGCCGATGATGAACATCATCAACGGCGGCGCGCATGCCGACAACCCGATCGACTTCCAGGAATTCATGATCATGCCGGTTGGGGCCACCTCCATCGCCGAGGCGGTGCGCATGGGCGCCGAGGTGTTCCACACCCTCAAGAGCGCGCTCAAGAAGGCCGGGCACAACACCAACGTCGGCGACGAGGGCGGCTTCGCCCCGAACCTGCCGACGGCGGAAGCCGGCCTCGACTTCGTCATGGAGTCGATCCAGGCGGCGGGCTTCAAGCCGGGCACCGACATGGTGCTCGCGCTCGACTGCGCGGTCACCGACTGGTTCAAGGACGGCGCCTACCACTACGAGGGCGAGGGCACCGTCCGCTCGATCGAGAGCCAAGTCGACTACCTGGCCAAGCTCGTCGACGCCTACCCGATCCTGTCGATCGAGGACGGCATGGCCGAGGACGACTGGGAGGGCTGGCGCCTGCTCAACCAGCGCATCGGCGACCGCTGCCAGCTCGTCGGCGACGACCTGTTCGTGACCAACGTCGAACGCCTCGCCCGCGGCATCGCGGAGGGCTCTGCGAACGCGATCCTGATCAAGGTCAACCAGATCGGCTCGCTCACCGAGACGCTGGCCGCCGTCGATATGGCTCACCGAGCCGGCTACACCGCGGTAATGTCGCACCGCTCCGGCGAGACCGAGGACGCGACCATCGCCGATCTCGCGGTCGCGACCAATTGCGGGCAGATCAAGACCGGCTCGCTCGCCCGCTCGGACAGACTGGCCAAGTACAACCAGCTGATCCGGATCGAGGAGGGCCTCGGCGCGCAGGGGCGCTACGCCGGGCGCGGCGCGCTGCGCCAATCCGTGCGCGCCTGAGGCGGAACCTCCGTACCCGCACCCGCGTCATCCCGGCCTGCAGCCCAGCGCAGGCCGGAGCCGACGATGACGAAGCCGGACGCGACGCCCACCGCCCAGCCCGACCCTGGACCTGCGGCCGACGCCCCGCCGCACGACCTGCCTCCGGCGCTGGCCGCCCTGTGGTGGGCGGCGAAGGGTCCGACGCATTGGGACCGCGCCCACGCGCTCGTCCAGGACGCGGCGGGTGCGGATGCCGCCTGGGTCCACGCCCATCTCCACCGTCTCGAGGGCGACCCGGCCAACGCGGCCTACTGGTACGCCCGCGCCTCACGCCCCGTCGCCACCGGCGATCTCGCCGCCGAGCGGGACGCCATCGCGGCCGCCCTCCGGCCGGTCGCCTGATCCTCCCCGATCGCCGGATGGATCCGCCGCCGCGCCTTCGAGGCGCACGAGCAAGGGGGCGGCGGCCTCCGCAGCCAGGCGCTCGACCGCGCGGTACTGCGCCACCACCTCCGCGCCGAAGGCGGACAGCCGCGCCCCGCCACCGCTCCGTCCGCCGATCTGTGCCTCGACCACCGGCTGCCGGAACCCGGCATTGATCGCCTCGACCAGCATCCAGGCCCGCCGGTAGGACATGCCGAGCGCCCGGCCCGCCGCCGAGATCGAACCGTGCGCGGCGATCATCTCCAGCAGTTGCACCTTACCGGGTCCGAGCCGGTTGCCCGGCCCGAGATCGATGCGGATGCTCAGCGTCGCCATCGGTTCCCCTCGTCCGGCATCCTAACCCGGACGGCGACGGCGCGGCGAGCGGCATCGACCCCGCGATCGGCCCTGGCCATCGCTATACTCCTTGGGATATAGCGATGCGGCCGGCTCGACCCCTGCGAGGCGGCCGTTTCGGAGGTCGTCTTGATCGGTATCACGCGCGCCGTCCTCGTCGCCGCCCTGCTGCTCGGGACCGCTGCGCAGGCCGCCGAGACGGTCACGGTGTTCGGTGCCGCGAGCCTGAAGAACGCCCTGGACGACGCCGGCAAGGCATTCACGGCGCAGACCGGGATCGCGGTCAAGGCGAGCTACGCCGCCTCCTCGGCGCTCGCCCGCCAGATCGAGGCGGGCGCGCCGGCCGACCTCTTCGCCTCGGCCGATCTCGAATGGATGGACTACCTCGACAAGAAGACGCTCATCCGGGCCGAGAGCCGGGTGAACCTGCTCAAAAACCGCCTCGTCGTCGTCGCACCGAAGGACGCCAAGGAGAGCGAGGTCCCGTTCACCGTAGAGGGCTTCGCCAAGGCGCTCGGCGTGGACGGGCGGCTCGCCACCGGCGAAGTCAGCTCGGTGCCGGTGGGCAAGTACGCCAAGGCGGCCTTCGAGACGCTCGGGCTGTGGGTCACGATCCAGCCGCGGCTGGCGCAGGCCGACAACGTGCGCGCGGCGCTCGCCCTGGTCTCGCGCGGCGAGGCGCCCCTCGGCGTGGTCTACGAGAGCGACGCGAAGTCCGATCCGGGCGTGAAGGTGGTCGGCGTGTTTCCGGCGGGCAGCCATCCGCCGGTGGTGTACCCGTTCGCCGTCACGTCCGAGGCTAAGGGCAACGGCGCGGCCCGTTTCCTCGACTTCCTGAAGAGCGCGTCGGCCAAGCGGTTCTTCGAAGCCCAAGGCTTCTCCGTGATCCCGGCCGGGCAGGGCGCCGAGATCCCGGCCGAGCCCGGCACCAAGTGACTTTTCTTTCATCCACAGAGGCTGTTCGATGAAGATCTCCGCACGCAACGTCATCAAGGGCAAGGTCGTCGCCGTCGAGAAGGGCGCGACCACCGCGCACGTGAAGATCGAGATCGCCGCCGGCCAGATCGTCACCGCGGCGATCACCAACGAGGCGGTCGACAGCCTCAAGCTCACGGTCGGCGGCGAGGCCTACGCCGTGGTCAAGGCCTCCGACGTGATGGTCGCCGTCGACTGACCGGCTGCGATCATGGGGCCAGGGGTATCCGCCGGCCTCGTGGGCGACCGACCCCTTGGGGGATGCCCCCGCGAGGCTCGGGATCACGCCAGGATCGGCGTGCAGACCGAGCGCCCGTGCCCCGGCAGGGGCACCACCGCCACCTCCACCCCGTAGACGCGGCGCAGGCTCTCGGGCGTGATCGTCGCCTCAGGGTCTCCGAGCGCGACGAGGCGGCCGCCGTGCAGCAGCGCGACGCGGTCGGCGCAGAGGAAGGCGTGGCCGGGGTCGTGCGTCGAAAGCACCACGGCGATGCCGGTGGCCGAGAGACGACGGACCTGCTCGAGCACGCGGGTCTGGTTGCCGAAATCGAGGCTCGCGGTCGGCTCATCCATCACCAGGATGCGCGGCTCGCCGGCGAGCGCCCTCGCGATCAGCACCATCTGCCGCTCGCCGCCGCTGATCTCGGTGTAGATGCGCTCGCCGAGATGCGCGATCCCGAGCCTCTCGAGCGCCGCGTCCGCCGCCTCGCGGTCCTTGCGGCCGGGGCTGGCGAAGGGCGCGAGCCGGGCCGCGCGCCCCATCAGCACCACCGCGCGTACGGTGAACGGGAAGAACGCCGCATGCGCCTGCGGCACGTAGGCGATCGCGCGCGCGATCCTGCGGCGCGACCAGCGCGACAGGTCCTCGCCGTCGAGCCGGACGCGGCCCGCGCGGGCCGGCAGCAGGCCGAGCAGGGTCTTGAACAGGGTGGTCTTGCCGCCGCCGTTCGGCCCGAGCAGGCACAGCACCTCGCCGGCCCCGAGCGAGAAGCTGACGCCGGCGCCGACCTCGCGCGCGCCGTATCCGAAGGCCAGCGCCTCGACGGACAGCATCAGGACCAGCCCCGCTTGCCCGCCGCCAGCAGCCACAGGAAGAATGGCGCGCCGGCGAGCGCCGTGAGGATGCCGAGTGGCACCTCGATCGGCGCCAGGGTGCGGGCGGCCAGATCCACCGCCACGAGATAGCCGGCGCCCAGCAGCGCGGAGGCCGGCAGCAGGCGGCGGAAATCCGGGCCGACGAGGCCGCGCGCGACGTGCGGCACGACCAGGCCGATCCAGCCGATCACCCCCGTCACCGAGACCGCCGCCGCGGTGACGAGCGTCGCCGCCGCGACGAGGAGCGGGCGCAGCCAGCGGGTCTCGATGCCGAGCGCCCGCGCCTCCTCCTCGCCGAGGCTCATCAGGTTCATGCGCCAGCGCAGCAGGACGAGGGGCAGGAGCCCGAGCCCGATCGCCGGCAGGATCGCCAGGACGTCGCTGAGGGTGACGGAGGACAGGCTGCCGAGCAGCCAGTAGGTGATGGCGGGCAGCTGGTTGTAGGGGTCGGCCAGCACCTTGAGCAGCGAGATGCCTGAGCCGAGCACGGCGCCGACCGCGACGCCGGCCAGCACCAGCGTCAGCACAGGATCGTGCCGGCCGACCAGCGCGCCGACCGCGTAGACGATCGCCACGGCGCCGAGGCCCCCGGCGAAGGCCAGCCCCTGGATCGCGAGGACCGGCAGCGCGAGGGTGATGCCGAGCACCGCCCCGAGACCGGCGCCGGCCGAGACCCCGAGGATGTCGGGCGAGACCAGGGGATTGCGGAACAGGCCCTGGTAGGTCGCGCCGGCCGACGACAAAGCCGCGCCGACGACGAGCGCGGCGGCCACCCGCGGCAGGCGGACCTGAAGCACCACCACCTGCGCGGTCGCCTCGCCCGGCGCGGTCCCGAACAGCTTGGAGGCCAGGATCGCGAACACCTCGGCGACCGGCACCGGGAATTTCCCCGCGGCGAGGGCGACGAGGACGAGCGCGCCGAGGCCGCACAGCGCGAGGCAGGCTCGCACGGCCGCCGAGGCACGCCGTCCCGCGCCGTGGACGGCCTGCGCCGCCGCGGGCGCGTCTGTCGTCGCGGTGCCCTGGGTCATCGCCCGGCGTCGCGTCATCGGCGCGCCGGCACCGCATCGGCGAGCAGCGCGTCGACCGCCTCGGGGGCGAGGGCGACGTGGTAGAACCGCTGGTAGAAGTCGGCGACGATCGCCGGCAGGGGCTCGGGGAACTGCGCCGGGTAGAGCAGGTGCGCGAGCCAGCGCACGCCGATCAGGCGGTTCACCCCCGGCGGCGCGTCGAACCAGGCGAAGGGCAGCGTCGGCGTCCGGTAGACGCGCCCCTCGCGTACCGCCTTCACCCCTTGCCAGAGCGGATCGTCGGCGGGCCGGAAGGCGGGATCGAGGGCGACGATCACGTCCGGGTTCCAGCCCAGGACCTGCTCCGGCGAGACGTTGGCGAGGCCGTTGCCGCCGACGGCCACGTTCCGGGCGCCGACCACCTCGAGGATCTCGGTGTTGATCGAGCCGGAAAAACCCGTCTCCAGGCCGCGCGGGCCGCGGGCATAGTACACGCGCGGACGCTCCGCCTCCGGGATCTGCGCGACGCGGGCGGCGACCTCCGCCACGGTGCGGTCGGCATAGGCCGCGAGCCCATCGGCAGCCTGATCCAGTCCGAGGACGGCGCCGAGCCGACGGTAGGTCTCGGCGGTCCTGGCGAAGGCGCCGTCGAGCAGGATGTAGGGGATGCCGATCTGGGCCTGGACCCGGTCGGCGAGCGAGGCGTAGGTCGGCCCCGTCGAGCCGACGTCGACGATCAGGTCCGGCTTGAGGGCGAGCACCGCCTCGACGTTGGCCGTGCCGCCGCGCCCGGTCAGGCGGCCGCTGGCCGGAAGTCCCCAGGTCGCCGGGGCGAGGTAGGGCCGCTCCGCGGGGGAGGGCGACCGGACCCAGGCCGCCATCCGCTCGGGCGCGAGCGTGTAGAGCAGCACGGACGCGGGCGGGCCGGCGGCGACGACCCGGGCGGCCCGCTCCGGAACCTCGACCACGCGGCCGGCCGCATCGGTGAACGGGCGGGCCCGGGCCGGCCCCGCCGGGAGTGCCAAGAGCGCCAGCAGGGCGAAGCGGAGGGTCGTGCGGGCGAGGCGTCGCGGATGCGGCATGCTGCAGCTTCGATCGGAGGATGTCCGCTCACCCTAGGGGCAGCGCGCCGCGAGGGCCACCGGCGACGCTCGGATCCCGCCCGAACACCGCGGCGAGGATGGCCGCCGCCGCGGCGGTCTCGGCGAAGCCCCCCCGGAACCCGTCGCGGCAGGCCGCCTCCACCGTCGCGCGATCGGGCGACGGGCCGGGCATGTCGAAGGCCGGGACGCGCAAGGCGGCGGCGGCCAGCACCAGAAGCCCGCGCGCCTGCGCCAGCGGAGCAGGCTGCGGCGCCCGCGACGAGGCCGAGACCCCGAGGTCGCGCGCCAGCGCGTCGAACGCGCAGAACAGGCCGGCGAGGCGCGCGAACCTTTCCGAGCCGCCGCCGAAGCGGAGCAGGGCGCCGGCGCCGTCGAGGCCGGCGACGATTCGCGTCGCACCGTCCGGGATGCCGGTCTCGGCCTCGTGCACGGACAGGCGCACGCCGAGCCGGGCGACGTCGCCGGCATCGGCGACACCCGGCAGGACGATGCCGTCGGGCCGCAGCGCCAGCGCCGCGGCGAGGTCGGCCGCGCTCGGTGCGACCCGGACGTAGAGCGGCAATGCGCCGGGCCTCCGCCGCAGGGGCGGGAGCCAGGCGGGCTCGGCGGCCGGGGCATGGTCCAGCACCAGGGCATCGGCGTGGGCGAGGTCGGGCGGCGCGCCCGCGGGCGAGGCGATCAGCAGGACGCGCATGAGGGCCGAGTCATCGGGCATTTAGGCTTTCTTTACCATGATGGCCAAAGGTCCCCGCATCCGGGGCGCACCGTGCGGCGCCTCACGCGACGCCCGTCCGGCGCGTGCGGCTCGAAGCGGCGATCGATGTTCCTGTTCACCACGCCTTCGAACCCCCAGCCAGCCGCGGCGCCGCCGCGGGCCGCGGGTCCGCAGGGCGCGGTCGTCGACGCGATCCGCGACGGGGCCCAGAGCAGCGGCGTCGGCTTCGACTACCTGCTCGCCACGGCCCAGCGCGAATCCGCCCTCGATCCCTCGGCCAAGGCCGGCACCTCGACCGCCACCGGCCTGTTCCAGTTCATCGAGCAGACCTGGCTCGGGGTGATGAAGTCCGCCGGGCCGAAGCTCGGCCTCCAGGCCTACGCCGACGCCATCGTCGCGCGGCCGGACGGCAGCTACACCGTCGCGGATGCCGGCCAGCGCCAGGCGATCCTCGACCTCCGGCGCGACCCGAAGATCGCCGCCTCGCTCGCGGGCGCCTTCACCCAGAAGAACGGCGAGGCGCTGTCGGCGGCGCTCGGGCGCGAGCCGACCGCGGGCGACCTCTACGCCGCCCACGTGCTCGGGGCGAAGGGCGCGACGACGCTGATCGCCGCCGCGCGGGCGACCCCGGACCGGGCGGCCGCCCTCGACATGCCGGAGGCCGCCGCCGCCAACCGCGGCCTGTTCTACGATCGCACCGGCCGGCCGCGCACCACCGCCGAGCTCTATGCCAGCCTCTCCGCGGCGGGCGCCGGCCGCACCGCCGCCAGCGACGTGACCCTGCTGACGCAGGGCGCCGCCGTCGCCCCGCCGGCGGCGGCGAGCGCCTACGCCGCGGTCGGGGGCGACCTGCGCACCCTGTTCCAGACCGACCGGCGCCAGGGCGCCCTCTCGGAGGGCGTCGCCAAGCTGTTCCAGGGCCGCGCGGCGGAGGCCGCCCGGCCGGCCCCGAGCTACTTCCCGCGCTCCGACCCGAGCCTCGACTCCACCGTGCCGGTCGCGGCGGTCGCCTCGGCCGACCCCGAGACCACCGGCGCCATCGCCGCGGCGATTCCGGCGGGCCGCGCGCTCGTCGATCCGCCGCTGCCGCCGCGCCGGCCGGCCGAATTCGCGGCGTCGCTTGCCGCCGCCCCCAACGCGTCGTTGTTCACGAACCGGAGCGGCCCATGAACATCCGCCAGTTCCTCGCCTGCACCCAGTCCACCTCGGCGGGGCGCCGGGCCGAGGCCGCCTCCGCGCTGACGCGGGCCTACCTGTACGGCAACCTCGAGGCGGATGCCGCCTGGGAGGCCAAGACCGCGATCCTGGCGCTGCTCGACGACCCGGCCCCGGTGGTGCGCCGCGCCATGGCCGAGGCCTGCGCCGCCTCGGCGCGTGCGCCGCGCCCCCTCGTCGTGGCCCTGGCCTCCGACCAGACCGAGGTCGCCTGCCTGGTGCTCGCCGCATCGCCGGTCCTGACCGATGCCGACCTCGTGGACGCCGCCGCGATGGGCTGCGAGACGATCCGCGCGACGATCGCCGCGCGCCATCACCTCTCGCACGCCGTGGCCGGGGCCCTGGCCGAGATCGGCGGCGGCGACACCCTCGCGGTGCTGGCCCGCAACCCGACGGCGCGCATCACCACGGGCCGCATGCTGCGCATGGTCGAGCGCCACGGCGGCGACGCCGACGTGCGCGAGGCGCTGCTGGCGCGGGCGGACCTGCCGATCGAGGTGCGCCACGCCGTCGGCGCCCGGCTCGCCCGGACCCTGTCGGACTTCGTGACCGCGTGCGGCTGGCTCTCGCCCGACCGCAGCGCCCGGATGAGCCGCGAGGCCGGCGAGCGCACGGTGCTCGAGCTCTGCGACGGCGCGGGCGCCGCCGCCACCGCGCGGATCGTCAAGCACCTGCGCACCACGGGCCAGCTCAATGCCGGCCTGATCCTGCGGGCGATCCTCTCGGGGCAGATGGCCTTTGGGGAGACCGCGTTCGCCGACCTCACCGGCCTGGAGCACGCCCGCGTCGGCACGCTGCTGCGCGAGCCGCGCGGGATCGCCGACCTGCACCGCCGCGCCGGCCTCGCCGAAGCGCTGCTGCCCGCGGTGGTGGCCGCGCTCTCGGCCTGGCGCGAGGCCGCCGACGGCACCAGCACGTTGCGCGGCGTCGGCCTGTCGCGGCGGATGATCGAGCGGGCGATCACCGCCTGCGAGGACATGCCGTTCTCCGAGATGCAGGGGGTGATGGCGCTGCTGACGCGCTACGAGGCCGAGGCCGCCCGCGACGAGGCCCGCGCGGTCGCCCGCGCCATCGCCGAGGAGGCCCTGGCGCGCGAGGCCGCCCGCCGCGAGGCCGACGAGGCCGCCGCGGAATGGCGCGCGGCGCAGGAGGCGGCCACGCTCCGGCTCGCGGCCGACGACATTCCCGAGCCGACGGCTTTGGACCGCATCGCGCTCGACCCCCGCGACCGCATCGGCGACCGGCGCTTCACGGACGTGGCGTCGCCCGAGGCCGACATCGTCGCCGAGCGCGAGCCGCGCACCGACCCGGTCGGCGCCATCCTCGACGCGCTACCCGAAGCGATCCTGGCGAGCTTTCGCGAGGAGCAGGAGCGGGTGCGCCTCGCCGCGGAGACCGAAGCCGCGTCGGATGCCCAGGACGCCCCGGAGCGCCGGCGTCTGGCGGCCTGACCGCCGGGGTTGCGAAGCGCCGGCTCCCGCCGACAGGGTCCGGGATCCAGAGCCGCCGAGGGTGCCAAGCCGAATTCCGACCTGCGGTTCTCGATTCGAGGCTCGCCTTCGGCGCCCCGGGCTGACGGGAAAGATTTCGGCGGAGGGCGTCACGAGACGCATCATCTCGATGCCCTAACCGGAAGCGGGCCGGGCGGTGTCCACGGCGGACGCGCGTGCCCGCCATCGCCCGCCGCAGCCTTGTCGCGCGCGGACCGATGCTGCAAAGCGTGCCCGTCCGCACGACCCGAGCCAGCCCATGCACGACATCCGCGCCATCCGGGACAACCCGGAAGCCTTCGACCGCGACCTTTCCCGTCGCGGCCTCAGCCCACTTTCGGCCGAGCTGATCGCGCTGGACGACGCCCGCAAGGCGGCCGTCTCGGCGGCGCAGGAGAACCAGGAGCGCCGCAACGCGCGGGCCAAGGAAATCGGCGCCGCCAAGAAGGCGAAGGACGAGGCCCGCGCCGCCGCGCTGATGGACGAGGTCGCCGGCCTCAAGGAGGCCGCGCCCGCTCTGGAGACGGCGCAGTCCGAGGCCGCCAAGGCCCTCGACGACCGGCTCGCCGCGATCCCGAACCGGCCCAAGGCCGACGTGCCCGAGGGCGCCGACGAGCACGGCAACGTCGAATACCGGCGCTTCGCGTCCGCGCGTGAAACGCTCACCGAGGGCCGCCAGCATTTCGAGCTCGGCGAGGCCTTGGGCCTGATGGATTTCGAGACCGCGACCAAGATCTCCGGCTCCCGCTTCGTCGTGCTCAAGGGCCAGATCGCCCGGCTGGAGCGGGCGCTCGGGCAGTTCATGCTCGATCTTCACACGCAGGAGCACGGCTATCTCGAGGTCGCGCCGCCGATCCTGGTGCGCGACGAGGCGATGTTCGGCACGGCGCAGCTGCCGAAGTTTCGCGATGACCAGTTCGCCG
Organism: Methylobacterium sp. J-059; assembly: GCF_022829485.1. Taxonomy (NCBI): domain Bacteria; kingdom Pseudomonadati; phylum Pseudomonadota; class Alphaproteobacteria; order Hyphomicrobiales; family Methylobacteriaceae; genus Methylobacterium; species Methylobacterium sp. J-059. Next base: position 69,862 of record NZ_JAKSYA010000158.1, on the reverse strand, counting down.
TTAACGACGGTTCGACCATTGAAGACATTCGTCGCAGCGTTGGCTCGATCATTGCCGTCGCGGGCCATCAACGCGAAGCAACCGACTTCATTTCGGGCGGAGTTCAGGATTGGCTTGACCAGACTTCGCGCTGGCTCATCCCCACAGCCGAAGTCCCGCTCACCAACCTCGTCCGCGAATCCATCCTAGCGGAAGACGAGTTGCCGCTCCGCTTCACGGCCCTGACCCCCTGCTTCCGTGCGGAGGCCGGGGCGGCCGGGCGCGACACCCGCGGGATGCTGCGGCAGCACCAGTTCAACAAGGTCGAGCTGGTCTCGATCACCGCGCCGGAGAAGTCGGCGGACGAGCACGAGCGCATGCTGGCCTGCGCCGAGACGGTCTTGAAGAAGCTCGACCTGCCGTTCCGCACGATGACCCTGTGCACCGGCGACATGGGCTTCGCCAGCCAGAAGACCTACGACATCGAGGTCTGGATGCCGGGCCAGAAGACCTTCCGCGAGATCTCGTCCTGCTCGGTCTGCGGCGATTTTCAGGCGCGACGGATGAATGCCCGGTACCGTAAGGACGGCAAGCCCGCCTTCGTGCATACCCTGAACGGCTCGGGCGTCGCGGTCGGCCGTGCGCTGATCGCGGTGATGGAGAACTACCAGAACCCGGACGGCAGCGTCACGATCCCGTCCGTGCTCGCGCCCTACATGGGCGGCCTCAACCGGATCGAAGGACCACGCCCGTAATGCGCATTCTCGTCACCAACGACGACGGCATCCACGCGCCGGGCCTGGAGACGCTGGAGGGCATCGCCCGGACGCTCTCCGACGACGTCTGGGTGGTGGCGCCCGAGACCGACCAATCCGGCGTCTCGCACTCGCTGTCGCTGAACGACCCCCTGCGCCTGCGCCACATCGCGGAGAAGCGCTTCGCGGTAAAGGGCACGCCCTCCGATTGCGTCATCCTCGGCGTGCGCCATATCCTGGCCGACCACGGCCCGGATCTCGTGCTGTCGGGCGTCAACCGCGGCCAGAACGTCGCCGAGGACGTGACCTATTCCGGCACCATCGCCGCCGCGATGGAGGGCACGATCCTCAACGTGCGCTCGATCGCGATGTCGCAGGCCTACGGGATCGGCGGCCGCGGCAACCTGAAATGGCAATGCGCCGCCCATCACGGGCCGATCGTGGTGAAAAAGATCCTCGAGACCGGGATCGAGCCGGGCATCGTGATCAACGTCAACTTCCCCGATTGCGAGCCGGAGGAGGTCGCCGGCATCGCCGTGGCGGCGCAGGGGCAGCGCAATCAGGCGCTGCTCGCCATCGACGCGCGCACCGACGGGCGCGGCAATCCGTATTTCTGGCTCGCCTTCGCCAAAGCCCGGTTCGAGCCGGGCAACGGCTCCGACCTGAAGGCGATCGCCGAGAAGCGCATCTCGGTGACGCCGCTGCGCCTCGACCTCACCGACGAGCCGACGCTGACGCGCTTCGCACAGGCCTTCGCGGAGTAGGCGGATCCCGCAGCCGCGGCGGTTCTGAATTCCGGGCTCGCCTGTGGCGCTTCGCAACGACGGGGCCGAAAGCGGACATCCTCTCGGGGGCGACCGCATCCCGAACCGGAGACTCGCCCGATGAGCCTCGTCCTGATCCCCGGATACATGGCCGATGCCAGCCTGTGGGACGACATGGCCGAGGCGCTGGCGCCCGCAGGCCCGATCCACCATGCGAGCCTCGCCCACGACGACACGATCCCGGCGATGGCGCAGCGGCTGCTCGCCGAGGCGCCGGCGCGCTTCGTGCTCGTCGGGTTCTCGATGGGCGGCTACGTCGCCCGCGAGGCGGCGCGGCTCGCGCCGGAGCGGGTGCGGGGGCTGGTGCTGATCGCGACCTCGTCGCGATCCGACTCGCGCAAGCAGGCGGTCGCCAAGCGCCTCGCCATCGAGGGTGTCGAGGCCGGCCACTTCGGCGGCCTGAGCCGGGCGGCGGCGGCCGCCTCGGTGCATCCGGACCGGGCCGGGGACGCGGCCCTGATCGAGCGCATCCGTGCGATGGGGCAGCGCCTCGGGCGCGAGGCCTTCCTGCGCCAATCCCGGCTCGAGCGGGTCGGCGACGCGGATCGGCTCGGTGCGCTCGGCTGCCCGACGCTGGTGATCGCGGCGGGCCGGGACCGCCTGCGCAGCATCGCGGAATCGGAGGAGCTGCGCGACGGCATCCCCGGCGCGACGATGGCGGTGGTCGCGGATGCCGGCCACATGCTGCCGCTCGAGGCGCCGGACGCGCTGGCGGCGCACATCCTCGCCTGGATCGGCGACCTGCCGCCATGACCGGAAGCGACGAGGACGCGATCGACGACCAGGCCGGCGCGAGCTTGAGCGGCCATGCCGGCCTCGGCGGGGCGATCGAGAACGCCGCCTTCGTGCTGGCCCTGCGCGGGCGCGGCACCCGCGACACGGCGGTGCTGCGGGCGATGGAGCAGGTGCCGCGCGCCGCGTTCGCCCCCGCCGCGTATCGCCACCTCGCCCGGCGCGACCTTTCCCTGCCGCTGCCCTGCGGCGCGGCGATGACCGCACCGAGCACGGTGGCGACGATGCTGACGCTGCTGAAGGTCGAGCCCGGAATGCGGATCCTCGAGATCGGCACCGGGTCCGGCTACGTCACGGCGCTGCTGCTGCAACTCGGCGCCGACGCGGTGACGAGCCTGGAGCGCTACGCGACGCTGGCCGGGCAGGCGAGCGCGAACCTCGCAGGGCGCGCCCGCGTGCTCCAGGGCGACGGCCTCGCCGACACCGCGGGGGGCGGCTACGACCGCATCCTGGTCCACGGTGCGGTCGCGGAGCCGCCCGCATCCTGGGCCGCGGCGCTGAAGCCCGGCGGCCGCCTCGTCGCCGGATCGGAGGGCGGGCTGATGGCGGCCACGCATGGCGGGCAGGGCCTCGTCGTCGAGCCGGGACCGCGCCTGCGCCTCGCGCCGCTGGTGCCCGGACGAGCCGCCGCGCTTTAACCAATCGTGCTCGCCGCTCCGCCTGCGGTAAGCATTCCTAAGCAGCGATCCCGAGAGCGAAATGGTGCTCGCGCGGCCGTGAACGTGGTGAACGGGAACGGTTGTTTAACCTGAATCCGGCTTTCATGGGCTCATCAAGTTGCGTCAGGCAAACGGGTGCGTCGATGCGGGTTCGCGGGACTGGTCGGAGGATGAAGACGCTGTCGCGCTTCGCTCTCATCGGAGTTATCGGCAGCGGTGCCGCCGCCTGCTCGTCGGACGCATCGCGTCTCGACAGCCCCTTCACCAACCCGTTCGCGTCGAACATGGCGAGCGAGCCGGCGGCGACGGGCAGCCTGCCGGACATGCCGTCGGCACCGCCGATCCGCACCGGCCGGATCCAGTCCGAGGCGCTCGGCGCGCCGACGGCGATCTCGCCCCGGCCCGGCCCGGTGGCGGCCCGCGTGCCGACCCAGCCGATGGCGCAGACGACCCGCGTCGCCTCCACCGGCACGCCCGGCTGGAACGCGCAAGGGGGCACCACCATCACCGTCGCCCCGAACGACAGCCTCAACCAGATGTCGACCCGCTTCGGCGTGCCGGCCACGGCGATCCTGTCGGCCAACGGCCTGACCAGCGCCGGCCAGGTGACGCCCGGCCGCCAGCTGATCATCCCGGTCTACAGCGCCTCGGGCATGAACCCGGCGGCCGCCCCGATGACGGCGCGGGCCGTTCCCGCCGCCCCCTCGGAGCGGATCAAGGCCGCCGAGGCCAAGCGCCAGGACGACACGAAGGCGGAGGCCAAGCGCAAGGAGGCGGCCAAGGAGGCGGCCAAGGAAGCCGCCAAGGAGGCCCAGAAGGAGGCCGAGGCCAGGAAGCTCGCCGACAAGCGCGCCGAGGAGAAGGCCCGCAAGGACGTCGCCGCCAAGGAGGCCGACGCCAAGAAGCATCACGTGCGCCCCGGCCAGGTCGCCAAGGCCGATACGAAGCCCGACACTAAGGCCGAGGCGACGCGCAAGGTTGAGGCGGAGGCCAAGCAGGCCAAGGTCGACGCCGCCAAGGCCGACGCCGCCAAGGACGCGGCGAAGAAGGTCGCCGAGGCGAAGGCCGCCAAGGCCGCTTCGGAGAAGGCGGCCTCGGAGAAGGTCGCGGCCGAGAAGGTCGCCGCCGCCAAGCCGGAGCCGGTCAAGACCGCCGCCGTGGCGAAGGTCGAGCCCGCCAGCACCGGCTCGGTCGCCGCCGCGGCCCCCAGCGCCCCGGCCGCGCCGGACCAGACCTTCCGCTGGCCCGCCAAGGGCCGGGTGATCTCCGGCTACGGCTCCTCGGGCAACGAAGGCATCAACATCGCGGTGCCCGAGGGCACCGCGGTGAAGGCCGCCGAGGACGGCACCGTCGCCTATGCCGGCTCGGACGTGAAGGGCTACGGCAAGCTCGTGCTGGTGCGGCACTCGAACGGGTACGTGTCGGCCTACGCCCACAACGGCGAGCTCGACGTGAAGCCCGGCGAGAAGGTGAAGCGCGGCCAGACGATCGCCAAGTCGGGCGCGTCGGGCAACGTCACCTCGCCCCAGCTGCACTTCGAGATCCGCAAGAGCGGCGCGCCGATCGACCCGATGTCGCAGCTCGCCAGCAACTGAGCGATTTCCCGAGACCCACGATCGAGGGCGGTCCGCGAGGGCCGCCCTTTCGCGTTTCGGCGCGTCGTCAGGTGCCGAGCGTGCGCAGCGTCCCGTCGGGGCTGTGCTGGTCGACCGCCGCGGGCAGCACCTTCGCCAGGACCGCGAGGACCTGGTCGGTCGGGATCCCGAGCTTGTCGGCGATCTGCCGGACCTGCTCGTTGTCCAGGACCTTGCGAAGGTCCTCGGTGGTGATCGGCGCGTTCGGGCCGCGGCCGAGCCAGGAATTCACCTGCGCGGCGTAGCCCGAATTCTGGAGCTGGTTCAGCAGCCCCTGAAGCCCGCCCGGCAGCACCCGCTCGACGATGCCGGGAAGGGCCTCGACGGCGGCCTGGCCCAGGCTGCCGCCGAGCGCCGACTTGAGGGTATCGAACAGGCTCATCGCTGGGTTCCTCGCCGTGATCCGCGCTTCACTCTAGCCGCCGGCCGGCGTCAGGCCACCTGCGTCGAGAATTGCCGCTGCGGCGCGAGCGTCCCGTCCCGGCTCTGGCGGTCAACCGCACCGGGCAGGAACTCGGCGAGCGCCGTCGGCACGCGCGCTTCCGGGATGCCGAGGTCGGCGGCGAAGCGCGTCAGCGCCTCGGGCGAGAGCAGGGCGGCGTAGGCGCCCGCGGGGAGGGCGACGTTCGCCTCGGATCCGAGCCACGAGGCGACGGCCGAGCCGTGGCCCGCCGCGCGCAGGGCATCGAGGAAGGCCGGCAGGCCGCCGGGATAGATCTTGGCGAAGGACATCGGCAGGCCGTCGCCGCCGATCGCGTCGATGCGGGCTTCCGCGCGGGCGAGAGCGGATCGGATCGCGTCGAAGAGTCCCATGATGTCAGCCCCGTCCCGCCTGCTCGTCCGCCGGGAGGCGGATCGCTCGAGGTGCAAGCTCGGGCGTAGCGGACGCAAGGCAAGCGCCTGCGGCGTCGAGAAATGCGCCTGCGGCGTCGAGAATGCACCTGCGGCGTCGACGACGCGCCCGCAACCGATCGGCCGACGGGATTTCGATCAGTCGAGGGTCCGGCCGAGCCGCCCGGCCAGATCCTGGATGAACTGGAAGGCGGTGCGGCCGGAACGCGAGCCGCGGGTGGTCGCCCATTCCAGCGCCTCGGCCCGGAGCGCGTCGGGCTCGACCGGAAGGGCGTGGCGCTCGGCATAGGCGCGGATCATCGCCAGGTACTCGTCCTGGCTGCACTTGTGGAACCCGAGCCACAGGCCGAACCGGTCCGAGAGCGAGACCTTCTCCTCCACCGCCTCGCCGGGGTTGATCGCGGTGGAGCGCTCGTTCTCCACCATCTCGCGGGCGAGCAGGTGCCGGCGGTTCGAGGTGGCGTAGAACAGCACGTTGCCCGGCCGTCCCTCGATGCCGCCGTCGAGCGCCGTCTTCAGCGACTTGTACGAGGTGTCGTCGCCATCAAACGAGAGGTCGTCGCAGAACACCACCCAGCGATGCGGGTCGGAGCGGAGCGTCGCCATCAGGTCGGGCAGCGCCTCGATGTCCTCGCGGTGGATCTCCACGAGCTTCATCGGCAGGGCGCCGGCCGCGCGGCGCGCGTTGATCTCGGCATGCACCGCCTTCACGAGCGACGACTTGCCCATGCCGCGCGCGCCCCAGAGCAGCGCGTTGTTGGCCGGCAGCCCGCGCGCGAAGCGCTCGGTATTCTCGGCCAGGGTATCGCGCGCCCGGTCGATGCCGGTGAGCAGGCCCATCTCGACGCGGTTGACGGTGCGCACTGGGATCAGCCGGCGCTCGGGCCCCCACAGGAAGGCGTCGGCGGAGGTGATGTCCGTCACCGGTCGCGCGGGCGGGGCGGCCCGCTCCAGCGCCGTGGCGATGCGCTCCAGCAGCGGCATCAGGGTCTCGAGGGTGGTCGCTTGCGTCATGGCGGATCGGTTCGGATGGCTCTTCGAGGACCGCACGGGCCTACGCGCGCTCGGCACGACTCGCAACACGAGCTGCGACACGGCCTGCAACGTCCGGAGCCCGCTCGCGTTGGTCGGCGCATCGCAACGCCGGAGACCCGCCTTGATCTTCCCCGCCACCACCGCCCTCTTCGCCGCCCTGTTCGCCTTGATCTACATCGGCCTGTCCGGCTGGGTGGTGGGGGCCCGGGTCAGCGGCAACGTCCTCGTCGGGGATGGCGGCCGGGACGGATTGCAGCGTCGCATCCGCTCGCACGGCAACTTCTCGGAATACGTGCCGCTGACGCTCGGCCTGATCGCCCTGCTCGAAGCGGGCGGGACCCGGCACTGGATCGTGCTGACGCTGCTCTCGCTGCTCCTGATCGCGCGCCTGCTGCATCCGGTCGGCATGTTCGCGCCGGTCAACTCGCCGCGCCAGTTCGCCTGCCGCGGCGGCGGCATCCTCGTCACCCTGCTCGTCATGACGGTGGCGGCGGTGCTGCTCCTCGTCCGGGCGATGTGAGGGGGTCGCGCCGCCCGGCGTTGCTTTCGGAACGCCCCTGGCTATAGTCCGCGCGCTTTCAGACAGGCCCGGCGACGCTTCCGACAGGCGCGCACGGGCTCGACGTCACATGAGGAGACGCGCTTGATCACCCCCGCCTTCGCGCAAGGGGCCGGCACTGCTGCCGGCGGAGCCGAGATCGCCTTGCAGGTGGTTCCCTTCGTCCTCATCTTCGTGATCATGTATTTCCTGATCCTGCGGCCGCAGCAGAAGCGGGTCAAGGAGCATCAGGCCCTGGTCAAGAACGTCCGCCGCGACGACACGATCGTCACCAACGGCGGCCTCGTCGGCCGAGTGGTGAAGGTGCTGGACGACGCCACCGAGATCGAGGTGGAGATCGCGCCGAACGTCCGGGTCAAGGTGGTGCGCACCATGATCTCCGAGGTCCGCGTCAAGGGTGGGCCGGTCAAGGCCGCCTAGGGCGCGCTCCGCCGAAGCCGGGGCCGGTTCGGCCCGAGAGCGCGTGGGACGGCAAGTGCCCGGAGCCGTTCCCCATCGCGACGCGATCGGGAACGGCTCCGGACCCGCCGGATCAGGATGCCGGGGCAAGTCCTCGGCAGGACTGCAGAAAACAGAGTCGGCGGATGCTGCGCTTTTCCCGTACCAAAATCGTCGTGACGCTCGTCGCGATCCTGATCGGCCTCAGCCTCGCGGTGCCGAGCTTCTTCTCGCCCGAGCAGCGCAAGGGCTTCATGGCCGCGCTGCCGGGCTGGTTCCCCGCCTGGATCGTGCCGACCCGCGCGATCGTGCTCGGACTCGACCTGCAGGGCGGCTCGCAGCTCCTGCTGGAGGTCGACCAGACCGAGCTCGTCGCCTCCCAGGCCAAGGCCCTGCGCGACGAGGTCCGCGGCGTGCTCCAGCGCGAGAGCGTGCGGGCCGACGGCGGCATCGGCATCCTCCAGCGCGGCGTCCAGGTCCGCGTCGCGGACGCGGCCGCCCGCGCCAAGGTGATGCCCAAGCTGCAGGAGCTGGCGCAGCCCATCTCGAACCCGCTCGTCGGCCAGACCGGCGGACGGACGCTCGACATCACCGAGCAGCCCGACGGCCTGATCCGCCTCGCGCTCACCGATGCCGGCATCAACGAGCGCACGCGGCGCGCCGTGACGCAGGGTATCGAGGTCATCCGCCGCCGCCTCGACTCGACCGGGACGCTGGAGCCGTCGATCCAGCAGCAGGGCGCCGACCGCATCCTGATCCAGGTCCCCGGCCTGCAGGACCCGGAGCGCCTCGAGGCGCTCCTCGGCAAGACCGCCAAGCTCGAGTTCCGGATGATCTCCGACAATCCGGCCGGCGACGTCGACATGCTGCCCTCGCGCGACGAGCGCGGCGCCAAGGTGGCGGTGGAGCGCCGGGTGATGGCCGACGGCGGCGACCTGACCGACGCGCAGCCGGCCTTCGACCAGCAGACCCACGAGCCGATGGTGAGCTTCAAGTTCAACCTGAAGGGCGCCCAGCGCTTCGGCCAGGCGACCTCGGAGAACGTCGGCCGCCGCATGGCGATCGTGCTCGACAACGAGGTGGTCTCTGCCCCGGTGATCCGCACCGCGATCACCGGCGGCTCCGGTCAGATCACCGGGAACTTCTCAGTGCAGCAGGCCAACGACCTGTCGATCCTGCTGCGGGCCGGCGCGCTGCCGGCGAAGTTCACCGTGGTCGAGCGCCGCGTCGTCGGGCCGGGGCTGGGCAGCGACTCGATCCGCGCCGGCAAGATCGCCACCGGCGTCGCCGGGCTCCTCGTCGTCGGCTTCATGTTCCTGACCTACGGCACCTTCGGCTTCATCGCGAACATCGCCCTCATCGTCCACGTCGGGCTCATCCTCGGCCTGATGTCGGTGCTGGAAGCCACCATGACGCTGCCCGGCATCGCCGGCATCGTGCTCACCATCGGCACGGCGGTGGATTCCAACGTGCTGATCTACGAGCGCATGCGCGAGGAGCACCGCGCCGGCCGCTCCCTGGTCTCGGCGCTGCAGGCGGGCTTCGACCGGGCCTTCGCCACCATCATCGACTCGAACTCGACCATGGCGATCGCCGCGCTGATCCTGTTCTTCCTCGGCTCCGGCCCGGTGAAGGGTTTCGCGGTCGTGTTCATCCTCGGCATCCTCACCACCGTCATCACCGCGGTGACGCTGACGCGGATGATGATCGCCGTGTGGTACAAGTCCTTCCGGCCCAAAGCCCTTCCGTTCTGAACGTCGCCCGTTTCGGGAGGCCGCTTCCCGATCGCAAGGTCCCAAAAGAATGCGCCTGCTTCGCCTCTGGCCCGACGAGTCGCACTTCGACTTCATGCGCTTCCGCCGCCTGAGCTTCCCGCTCTCGGCGATCCTGTCGGTCGTGACCGTGGTGCTGTTCCTCACCGTCGGCCTGAACTACGGCATCGACTTCAAGGGCGGCACGCTGGTCGAGCTGCAGGCGAAGTCGGGCACCGCCGACGTCGGCGAGATCCGCCACACGGCCGCTGGCTTCGGCTTCGGCGAGCCCGAGGTGCAGGAGCTCGGCAACCAGGGCACCGTGCTGGTGCGCCTGCCGCTTCAACCCGGCGAGCAGGGCCAGACGGCGGTGATGAACAAGGCGCACGGCGCCTTCGACAAGGATTACGAGTTCCGCCGCACCGAGACCGTCGGCCCCCGCGTCTCGGGCGAGCTGGTGCAATCGGGCACGCTCGGCGTCGTGCTCTCGGTCGTCGCGGTGCTGCTCTACCTGTGGTTCCGCTTCGAGCGCGAGCTGGCGCTCGGCGCCATCGTCGGCACGCTCCACGACATCGTGCTGACCATGGGCGTGTTCATCGTCACCCGGATCGAGTTCAACATGACCTCGATCGCGGCGATCCTCACCATCGTCGGCTACTCGCTGAACGAGACCGTGGTGGTGTTCGACCGGACCCGCGAGCTGATGCGCCGCTACAAGACGATTCCCACCGACGAGCTGCTCAACCTCTCGATCAACTCGACGATGTCGCGCACCGTGATGACCTCGATCTCGGCCTTCCTGTCGCTGCTGGCGCTGGTGCTGTTCGGCGGCGAGGCGATCCGCGGGTTCGCGGTGGTGATGCTCTGCGGGGTGGTGATCTGCACCTACTCGGCGATCTTCGTCTCGACGCCGGCGCTGATCTATCTCGGGCTGATGCTCTCGGGCACCAAGGCCCAGGCCGCCCGCGGGCGCCTGCCGCAGGCCGCGGAGTAGGGCGGAGAGACGGGGGACGCACAGCGCATGGCCGAGCTCGACGGCTTCCTGCCCGGGCGCCACCTGATCGACGCCTACGGCAACGGCGGCTTCCGCTTCGGCGAGATGTCGCACCGCGGCTCGATCCTGGCGCTGCCGTCGGGCATCCGCGCCTGGGCCACGACCGAGGGGAGGGCGATCGACCGCACCGCGTTGCGCCCGGTCCAGGCGGAATCGGCGGAGATCGAGCTGCTGCTCGTCGGCACGGGCCTCGACATCGTGCCGCTGCCACCCGATCTTCGGGCATGGCTCAAGGACAACCGGATCGGTCTCGACGTGATGCAGACGGGCGCGGCGGCGCGCACGTACAACATCCTGGTGGCGGAGAACCGCAAGGTGGCGGCGGCCCTGATCGCGGTCGCGTGAGCGCAGAGCCGGGGCAGGGGGACAGCCAAGCAGAGGGTAAAGGCGGCCTCGCCTTCGCCTTCCGCCACTGCGAGGACCTCGTCCGCGCGGGCGACCCCGACCGCTACTTCGCCACGCTGTTCGCGCCGCAGGCCTTCCGCCCGCACCTGTTCGCGCTTTACGCCTTCAGCCTGACGGTCGCGCGGGTGCGCGAGGCCGCCTCGAACCCGATGGCCGGCGAGATCCGCCTGCAATGGTGGCGCGACGCGCTCCAGGGCGAGGCCCGCGGCGACGTGAAGGCCAATCCCGTCGCCGCCGCGCTCCTCGACGTGATCGTCGCGCGCCGCCTCGGGCGCCAGCCCTTCGTCGATCTGATCGACGCCCGCGTCTTCGACCTCTACGACGACCCGATGCCCCGGCTGAACGACCTGGAAGGCTATTGCGGCGAGACCGCCTCGGCCCTGTTCCGGCTGGCGAGCCTGATCCTGTGCGACGGCACCGAGCCGGGCGGGGCGGCCGCCGCCGGTCATGCCGGCGTCGCCTACGGCATCACCGGCCTGCTGCGGGCGATGCCGTGGCACGCGCGGGCGGGCCAGGTCTACCTGCCGGCCGACGTGTTCCGCAGCCACGGCGTCACCCGCGAGGACATCGTCACCGGCCGCGGCGGTCCGGGCCTGCGCGGCGCCTGCGCGGACCTGCGCGCCGACGCCCGACGGCACCTGGCCGCCTACGCCGCGGCGAAGGACACGATCGCGCCGGCCGCGCGCGCCGCCTTCCTGCCGCTCGCCCTGGTCGACGGCTACCTCGCCGCGATGGAGCGCCCGGGCTACGACCCGCTCAACACACCGATCGAGACCGCCCGCTGGCGCCGCCTGTGGCGGCTGTGGCGCGGGTCGCGGGCGGCGGGGTAGGGGGCCAGTCTTCCTTCCCCCTTGAGCGGGGGAGGGACGCGCGAGCGATGTAACCCGCCCGCACGCGACGCGCGTTGGCGCCCGCGCCGTCCTCGTCTACGCTCGCCTCCGAGACGCTCCAGGGAAGAGACCAGACCCTCATGGCCGACAGCTACGACGTGCTCATCATCGGCGCCGGCCCCGGCGGTTACGTCACCGCGATCCGTGCGGCGCAGCTCGGGTTCAAGACCGCGGTGGTGGACCGGGAGCACCTCGGCGGCATCTGCCTGAACTGGGGCTGCATCCCGACCAAGGCGCTGCTGCGCTCGGCCGAGATCTACCACTACATGCAGCACGCCTCCGATTACGGGCTCTCCGCCAAGGAGGTCTCGTTCGACACGGGCGCGATCGTGAAGCGCTCGCGCGGCGTCTCGTCGAAGCTGAACGGCGGCGTCGGCCACCTCCTGAAGAAGAACAAGGTCGACGTGATCTGGGGCGAGGCCACGGTCGACAGCGTCGCCAAGGGCAACGGCACGGGGCAGGTGACGGTCAAGGAGACCGCCCGCGCGCCGGCGCCGAAGGGCGCGCTCGCGGCCGGGACGTATTCGGCCAAGCACATCATCGTCGCCACCGGCGCGCGCCCGCGCGCGATCCCCGGCATCGAGCCCGACAAGAAGCTGATCTGGACCTACTACGAGGCGATGGTGCCGGAGACGATGCCGAAGTCGCTCCTGGTGATGGGCTCGGGCGCGATCGGCATCGAGTTCGCCTCGTTCTACCGCACCATGGGCGCCGAGGTGACGGTGGTGGAGCTCCTGCCGCAGATCCTGCCGGTGGAAGACCCGGAGATCGCCGCCATCGCCCGCAAGCGCTTCGAGAAGCAGGGCATCAAGATCCTGACCGGCGCCAAGGTGACCAAGGTCGAGAAGGGCGCGGATTCGATCACCGCCACCATCGAGGCCGCCGACGGCAAGGTGCAGACGCTGACGGCGGAGAAGCTGATCTCGGCGGTGGGCGTCGTCGGCAACATCGAGGGGATCGGGCTGGAGAAGCTCGGGGTCAAGATCGAGCGCGGCATCGTCGTCACCGACGGGCTCGGCCGCACCAACGTGCCCGGCCTCTACGCCATCGGCGACGTCGCCGGCCCGCCGATGCTCGCCCACAAGGCCGAGCACGAGGGCGTGATCTGCATCGAGACGATCAAGGGCCTGCCCACCCACCCGATGGACAAGGCAAAAATCCCCGGCTGCACCTACTGCCAGCCGCAGATCGCCTCCGTCGGCCTCACCGAAGCCAAGGCCAAGGAGCAGGGTTTTGCGATCAAGGTCGGCCGCTTCCCCTTCGCCGGCAACGGCAAGGCGATCGCGCTCGGTGAGCCGGACGGGCTGATCAAGACGGTGTTCGACGCCAACACCGGCCAGCTGCTCGGCGCCCACATGGTCGGCGCCGAGGTGACCGAGCTGATCCAGGGCTACGTCGTCGCCATGAACCTCGAGACCACCGAGGAAGACCTGATGCACACGGTCTTCCCGCACCCGACGCTCTCCGAGATGATGCACGAGAGCGTGCTGGATGCTTATGGGAAGGTGATCCATACGTAGGCTGGTGAGGGGGCGAAAAGCTCCTTCGGAACAGGCTGTTAGGGCCCTGAGGCTAGTCCGGGGGCAGGCTCGGGGTCAAGCCTCGGGTCGGGGGTCGAAGGGGCCTCGGGCACAACTCAGTGTGCCCAGATTGTGCCAGAGATGGCAGCAGCGAGGGGTGCGCGAGGTAGGGGCCTGAGGGGTGAGACCACCCGGCATCGTGGGTCTGTGCGCAGCCTCTCCGGGTAGGGGAAGGGACCCGGGCCGAAACCTAGGGGTCACCCGCGCGACACCTCATACCTGACACGCAGCGGCGGAATTTCCCCCCGTACCCCCTTCGCGGAGTGGGCCTGCCTACTCCTGCCTATCCCGGGGGCCATGAACCCAAAGGGCGTGGACGACTTGCTCGCTGCCAACTTGCAAGGATCGCACGGAACGAGCCGGGCCTCGGCATTGAACCGCACCAGTAGGGATTTGGACCATGTGGGAGTGGCTGCGAGCATTACCGCCCGGACCCGCATCCTTCGTAGGAACGCTGACGGGCTCATCGATTGGGCTCATAGCAATCCTTGTGGGAGCCCTCTGGAACTTCAATCTCAGCCGCAAACGGGACGCGCTGGAACGAGCCCAGGAAGTTCGGTCAATCGCCGCAGCCCTGTACGGGGAAATGCTGCTCATCAGAAAGGAGGCCGCATCGGTCGCCAGAGCAGTAGCATACGCTTACGTTGAGATTGGAACCAAACGATACCCGGGAGTACGCTTTGACCATCACTTCCTGGAACGTTTTCGCCTTACCGAACCACTTCTATACAAAAGCCTTGCTTCGCGGCTGGGCGAGCTTCCTTCTGATATCGTGATATCTATTGCTGAGTTTTACTCCAACTATGAGGAAGTCAAAAAGTGGCTTCCCTTGATTATGGACGACGATAAACGTGGCTTTTCATACAGTCCCACTGCTGTCTTAGTTCCTGCGGTTGACACAGTGATAGGCATCAATCCGACTCTGCGCTTGATCGAAAATTTGCTGCATATCCGGACGCCTGTTGCCGATCCGGACTTGGGCAAAACTAACTCTGTCATTGAGATGATTGAGGACCAACACGCAGATGACTGAGGGCGGACTGGACGGGCGCCGCGTTCAACACCTGCCTCTTGTCACCAACCATCAACGGACGTTGCCGTGACATAGCAATCGTCCGAAAGGGTATACCGCAGCGTACGGCACCGAGGCTGTACGAATGGCCGTCCGTAAGGGTTGACATCACCCAACGGACAGCCATTCTTGCGGACACCTCCCTTTCGGACGGACGCCGCTCCCATGCAGACCATCCTCTACGCCCGCGTCTCGACCACCGACCAGACCATCGCTCACCAGCGTATCCAGGCCGAGGCGGCCGGCTTCGAGGTAGACGAGGTGGTTGCGGACGAGGGGGTGTCGGGCCTCACCACCAGCCTCAATGACCGCCCGCAGGGCCGCAGGCTCTTCGACATGCTCCGCCGCGGGGATACCCTCGTGGTCCGCTGGGTGGACCGCCTGGGCCGCAACTACGCGGACGTGTGTGACACCATCCGGGAGCTGATGCGCCGGGGCGTCATCGTCCGCACCGTCGTCAATGGCCTCACCTTCGACGGGGCCACCAAGGACCCGATGCAGCAAGCCGTGCGGGATGCGCTCATCGGCTTCATGGCCGCCACGGCGCAGGCCCAGGCGGAGGCTAGCAAGGAAGCGCAGAGGGCCGGCATCGACCACGCCAAGGGCCGCGAGGACGCCTACCGGGGCCGTAAGCCCAGCTTCACGCGGGCGCAGTTCAATGCCGTTAGGGAGGCTCTGAGCATGGGTGAAGGCGTGAGCGATATCGCGACTGTTACCGGCCTTACCCGGCAGACAATCTACCGCATCCGCGACAACCCTATAGACTCGGAAGCTGCAATAGCACGATGGTCGTAGGGATGGACGCACCAGAAAGACCATGGTCCGCCGCGAGACTGGCGGTTTCAGGGCTCCGCATGGCGGCAGCGGGCGACGAGCTGATGGCCAGCCACTATGCCAACCTCGCGGCTTATATGGACCGGCAGGGCCCGTGCGGGGCTGGCGAGCTGTTCCGCACCCTGAGCCGGCATCATGCCATCCAGGCGCTCGCTAAACGAGGCGAGGCGGCAGCCCTTGCTCAGGAGAATGGGCTGCTCTGGGAAGACTAACGGTCAAAGCCACTCGCGGCAGCGACTGAGGGCAAGCTGTGCTGACGCCGCCCCCTCACCGAAACGAAATGTTAACCATGCTTGGCCACGCATGTTCTGGGAGCTTGTAAAAGGGCAACGACCATGCTCGACGTGGTGTTCTGGTGCTGTGAGCTTGTCGCGGCCGCTGGAAGCGCGGGCCTTGTTGTCATCCATTTGCCCCGCCCGCGAGTCAGACACCCACGCATTGAGTGGGATCATTCTTCGGATGCGGTAGCGGTGGACTAGGGGCGTCGGGTTGAATGAGCCTGTTCTCATCGAGGGATGAGATGCGACGCAGTGGCACGAGCTTAAAGGCGTCCCTCGGCCTTTGCCATGCTCGCCGGGATGAAGGCGAGGACGACGGCAACCATCACCCCGAACCAGCACCCAGTGGCCTTCACGGCGAAGTCCCCGAAGCGACCATGCCGAGTTAGCTCAAGGTTCTGCATCGCTTCCATCGCACCAGCAAGCGCGATCAGCCCTCCCACGATCTGCCAACGGCGGTTCGGGTATCCGAGGGCGAACAAGAAGCTCACCACCGCGTAGGCGCCAAACCGCTCGACGGAGACCGGGGCATCGCTGATGGGTCGGAGGCCAATGGGCGCGAGCGTCGCGAAGACAACTCCCGCCAGGAGCAGCCAGCCGAGAATGCGGGAGGTCTTTATCATGAGGGGAGGGTGCCCGGTTGCCTTGGCGAGACTGAGGCGGAGGCAACGGTCGGGCCATCAGGTACCGCCTTGATCAAGAGCGCAGCGCCGGGACATCCTGAGAAAGGTGGGCGGGACCGGCTGACGGGATGAAGGGTAGGCGGCATGCAACATGCAAGCGTGGCGCTATCGCAAAACGAGCCCGCAGGCAGTACTTAGCCTTATTACCATCCTCAGGCTTAGGCGCTTAAGATGCCGCTGTTCTATATCGACCTTCATGACGGCACTAATTTCGTGCGTGACAAGAAAGGCTTTGAATTGCCAGACGCAGGAGCAGCGCGAGAGAAGTTGGGTCATGTTTTAAAGCGGTTCTCTGAGCTACTAGACACCACCTCAGACGGTCAAATATTCTTGGCGAGCGTTCGAGATCAGGCCGGAACGATAATCATGCGGGCACGGCTTACGCTTGCTATCGAAGAGCTTGAAACGGCTTAGTGGCTTCACCGCCCGCTTTCCCTCTTCGCCCTCATCCGCTAAGGGGCTTCACGGCCGACCTCGGCCCTTCACGAACGCTGCCTGCCCGATGGCACGTCGCCGGGCCAACTTTGACACTCCGGCCTCAATGGTCTCTCGGTCCAGCCCATCAGGATCGAACGGGCCGCCGTACCACTCCAGCATCCGCTTGCGCTCACGGTGCCGAGGCTTGGTGACTGCCTCAAGGAACTCCTCGAAGCCCATCGTGCCGCCCACGTCCTCGGGTGGTGCCCGTCTCGCCCCGTCGAGAAAGCGCGGGTAGGCGATTGCGGGGTGAGCAGGGCCGACCTCTTCGACCGTGATGGTGTGCTGCCAGTTGTCCCCGAAGTCGTAGGTATAGGCGAAGGCGGTGGTGCCCCGATCCACAAGCGCCCCGAGCTTGGTGGACTTCGCGCTGCGGGTGTTTCCGTCATGCCACTCAGGGTCGGGGATGACGTACCGAACAGCCCCCTCCTGAAACTGGAAGAGGTGGTAGTTCTGGAAAGGCATCGCCGCCTGGATCACCTCATGAAGGAGCTTGAGACTAGCTGCGAGCGGCACCTCGACGGTCCGCCAGATGGTTGGCTCGGTGTCGTCCAGGGTGATGCGGAGGCGGGCGATGCGACTCGGCTCAGGCATACCGCAAGGTTACTGCTCGGCGGGCAAGGCGCAACACTCGGAGGGGGCGTTAACCGAGCTAGCTTCGCGAGCGCTTTGCGGTGGCCTGAGTAGGCGGTTACTTTAGCAGGAGAGGAGGGCGTGTCCCGTCTCTCCCTCGCCCAATTCGCACAGGTGCCACGATGCTCCCGCAGGCAATCGACGCGCTGACGTTCAGCGATGTAGAGGCGATGGTGGAAGCGGGCCTCCGGGAAGGGCGTACGCTGGACTTTAAGCAAGCCCTAGTGGGCGGCAAGGACGACGACAAGCGCGAGTTCCTGGCGGACGTTTCCGCCCTCGCCAACACGGCCGGCGGCGACATCGTGTTCGGCATCACGGAGGCGCAGGGCGAGGCTACGGGCGCTCCTGGCATCGAGTTGGCGGACCCGGATGCGGAGGTGTTGCGCCTGGAGGGCAGCCTACGGTCCGGCCTTGAGCCTCGCTTGCCGAGGGTGGAGGTACGGTGGCTAGCGGGGCCGAGCGGCAAGGGTCTTCTTTTAGTGAGAATCCCGCGCAGCTACCTCGGGCCGCATCGGGTGACGTTCCGCAACCACGGGCACTTCTACGGCCGGACCAACGCCGGGAAGACCGCCTTGGACGTGACAGAGTTGCGGGCTGCCTTCCTGTCCGCCGAGGGTGTACATGATCGCATTCGCCGGTTCAGGAACGAAAGGCTGAGCATCATTGAAGCGGGTGAAGGACCCGTAGGTTTGCGAAGCGGTGCCAAGGCCGTCCTTCATGTGGTTCCCTTAGAGACGTTCGCGGCGAAGCGGGATGTCGGGATAGACCGTAACCACGACCTCATTTTTCCCTTCGGCCTCGCGGGCGGCAGTTTCAATGCCCGCCATACCCTGGAAGGTTTCGCGACGTTCTCCGGCCAGGAGCAAGACCCTGACGGCACCTACGGCTACGCGATGCTTTTCCGCTCCGGCATCATCGAGGGGGCTGCCACCGTAGGCCACAAGGGTGAAGACGGATGTTTCATCCCCGCCTCGACAGTTGAATGGTCTGCTCTACAGGCCTTGCAGAGCTATCGCGAGAAGCTGACAAAGAAGGGTGTCGAGCTGCCGCTCTACGTCTTCCTCTCACTCATCGGAGTTCGCGGCCACAATCTCTCCAGCTCTGGACGGGCCTTCGACCTAAAACGGCCGACGCGGACCGATGTGCTGCTTTTGCCCGAGGCCGTCATCACAGACCCGCAACAAACTGATGAGGAGGTCTTACGGCCAGTCTTCGATAGGCTATGGAACGCCTTCGGCTTTGATCGATCCTTCAGCTTCAACGCCGCCGGCAAGTACACCGGCGAGCGGTACTAAAGTGTGACTGCCCGGACCCCCGTGGCGGCAGCTATCTAGTGAGCCGTGCAGAACTCCAAGATCGAGTCGCACAGCCGCTCCAAACATGCCGGTCGGCATTCGCCCTTGTGGAGCGCATCGAGCCGCGCCGCTACATGGAGGGAGTTCTTCTTAAGGCCGCCAGCGTTGCCATACAGGCGGCTGGCAGCCTCTGCGGACTGAGACCAGCGCTCCGCACCAACCTCGGTCTCCGCGACCTTCGCCAAGTCCGTGTGCCACATCACAAACCGATTGTGCCAATAGGTCTCAGTCGGGAATGGCGCCCACCCTGTAGCGCCTAACAGAGCTAAGAGCGCTTGGTTGTCTCGCTCATGTACAATACGCCTAGACCTAGCAGTATCTGGATTGACATGGGCAAGTTTGTCTCCGTCACCATCAAAGACGACGAACGCAGAGATGCCTAGCGCATCAGCCACGATAAGCGGCTGAATGATCTCGCTCTTCCCGTTAACAGGGACTAGATGGCAGCTATGCTTCCGCATAGTATCCCACCGTTCCGTGAGCACCATCCAGGCGTTGATGTAGGCAACGTCCTCTAAGCCCTCGACGAGAACGATGCGGGGAGCGAAAAACATTTCATTGAGCATTGGCTGCATGACCTGATGCAGCTTCGCCAGGATTCCATCTCTCGCCAGCAATGGCTCCCCGGTTACCTCTGCCAAGCGCCGGCTTACATCTTCAAGTCTTGCACTGGTCACGCGCGACATGCGTTGAGCCCGATCTTTGCGGACAAGGCGCACACTGTCGAACCCACGGCCCTCAATGAAGAACGGGCTGTGCGTGGTGATGATGACCTGTGAGTTGCTGTCGCTCAGCTTTTGCAGAACCGACGCTAGGTGCCGAGCCTGTGGCGGGTGCTGATATAGCTCCGGCTCCTCGCACCCGAGGATCAGTTTCGGGCCTTGTTCATCGTCGTTAGACGCCAAGCCTTGCAGAAGCGCCATAATGTAGGAGCGCTGCAAGCCGTGCCCAAAGCGCGATATCTGGCCCTCGAACTCGCCATCACCTGCAAGCAGTCTCGCGGACGGCTCCTCAAGCCGAATGGAGGTCTTGGTGTCTTGGTGCCAAAGCAGTTTCGCTGTTGCCTCCGGGTGCGACCACTCCGCCAAACGCCCTTGGAGAGCCGCTGATATTTCATCGAGAGCGCCTTGCTCGGCAGCGACCATCTCGCGGTACTGAGCTTCGGCGGCGTCCCGAAGGCCCTTCATCTTCTCCGAGAAGTTGACGCGAGCCCGGACTGTCCGGCTCAAGAGCCGACTGAATGCCGTGTTCTTCGCTTCGGCTTGCTCATCGGCGGCATCTTTCACCGCCGGGATGTAGACCCACTGCACATAGGCTCTGAGCCGGCCCACCGCTTGGCTCACCCCGTAGAACTGATCCTCGCTCGGAAGAAGGACGCAAAGGTCAGGATGGTCGGTCTCGAACTCGCGGAGAGCTGCGGCCATGTCAGCCATCGAGGTGGCGGCCTTCACACCATCGTGGGCGCCCCGGAGGCGCAGGAAAATCTCTTTCAGTTCTGACGCCTTAGCGCCGTCCGATGCTCGCTCGAAGTACGGAGCAAAGGCTTCCATGCCCAGCCGATTGCCATACTGGACTACGACCGCGTGACCCGCCGTAGCATCGTAGTTGGCGCGGGCCGTAATGACCAACTGTCCTTGCCTAAAGTAATCCTTGAAGTCAGCCTGGGCCGCCTCGTTGAGCGCTTCAAAGGTTACAGTGATCTCGATGGGCTGGGAGGTATCTTTTTGATAAAAGTCCTCTGCATCGAGGTGGCTCAGGCTTGTTGCGCTATTTTCCGTCTCTCGGAAAAATATATTAAGAGCGCAGAGGATAGTCGATTTACCCGCTCCATTGGCACCGACCAAGCAGGTATAATCGCTTAGCCCGATGGTCTGATCCCTTAGCGACCGCAAATTCTGAATGCGAACGGACTTTATCTTCATGGGCCTGCGGCGGGCTTCGAGTGGCGCCGGCAGCATATCTGAACCTAAACGAGCGCCTAGAGCATCACCCTAGGTAGCCAACACTTTTGAGCTGCCGATGCGCACACGCCACAGGTGTAGCGCGAGGCTGATGCCGGTTGCGAGGGTGAAGGCGGCGGTGGCGTCCATGTGCGCGGCATCGGTGGCCGCGATGTCGGCTTCACGCTGCATAGGCTCGGCTGCGGTTCGGGCAAAGCTCCGCCGTGGCGTGCCCAGTGCGGGCAGCAGGCTGGTCTTCGGCGCAGAGGTGTCTGCCCCGGTTGAGGGATTACCGGCAGGACCACTCCGGTGAGTTGGACAGGGATCGCACGAAAGGCCGACTCAGCAGCAATTATCGCCCATCAATTTTCGCTTGAAATGCCAAATTTCAGCACCATGTATCGGCTCGTAACTGGAGCTTCCCCCCGCTGTCAGGATCGCCATGAACTCTCATTCGACCGACCAACTCGCTGTCGCTCTCGCTGGCTTGCGGCAGTTCCTCACTCAACCGTGCTCCGCTCAGACACTGCGGCTTCTGCTTCTGGCGGAGGTCGGCGGGATCACTCGTATTGCCGTCGAAGGTGAGGCAGGCGGCCTCCCAGTCATCGAGTTCAACCTAGAGGATAAGGATGGTAAAGCTCTCCGGTGCCGCTGCAACCCAGGCGCCTATGCCATGCTGTTGCTCATCGTGGTGTGCGGGCAGAGTGTTTTCGTGGACGCCACCAACGGCCGGCGTTACGTGAAGGTCTTCGGGAGGAAGGCCCGGAGCGCGGGAACGGTCTTCTCCAGGCTGATCGCCGGAGCGGAGTCCGAAGAAGACTTTGGTTATGCAGACGGCGACACGCTCAATCTGACGTGTGCGAACATTGTGTTCTCACGGAACAACCGGCGCACCGCCAACGACACGGTCGAGAACTACGGCGAAATCATCATCTCCGTGGTGGACGCACCCGATGCACTTTTCCCCGGCACTCCAGGAGACAAGACGGAAGCCGCCAAGCAACTCCTCCGCATGGCGATGGACGGACTGGAGGAGGATCGGCAGGCGGTGGTTCGCGCGTGAACCGTCGCGCTGCAATAGCGAACGCTCGGGGGCTCCGACCGGGCACGGTCGCACTCCGCGAGCGGACGGCCTATCGGGCGGATGGCGCTCTCCAGGTCTGCGTTGCGGCGGGGTGCGGACGGCCACCAGCTGCCTTAGCGGGGAAGGGCTTGTCCCTTCTCTACTGCCGTCGATGCTGCCAACGAGCCAACCGACACGGCTGCCACTGGAAGCAGACATATCCCGCCGCCGTCCTCGACCCGTACCGCAAGGCCGCCGAGCGTTTCCTCAAGACTCACCCGAACGACATTTGGGTGGTGGCGGCCATGCACGCCCTGGACTGCCTCATGGCGGACTCTGGGCCCGTGGAGCGGATCGTGGACGTGAACGAACTGCTAGATCCACCGGCAAAGGCGCGTGCCTCCCTCGCTCGCCTGCGCCGGGCCGGGATCGCACCACGGCGGCTCCTAGTGAACTACCTCGCGGTCTGCGCCGCCATCGCGGAAGACTCCGTTTCCCCCGGCAGCGAGACAACAGAGTACCGGCGGGTCCAGGCGGCCAAGGCAGTCTTTCGACTCGCGAGCGGCTCCCATGTGGTCTATGGGCCGGGGTCCCGATACGACCGCTATCCTCGTTCCGCCGGGTTGGCGCTTCGGCACCTCGGGCTGATGCTGGAGGAGGCGTGCGAGCATGTCCGCGAGGCACACCTGCCCGCCGTCCTCAGCCTTAGATCTACGCTCGCCCTCTCGACACAGGGAGGGAGCGATGCTGCTACGGCCTGACTGGCGGAAGGATGCCGCCAATGTGGAGACGGTAGGCGCGGTGGTCTCGCAAGCGAGTGATACGGCAGAGGGGTCAAGGGACTCACATAATGCTCGCCATGAGCATATGTTCAATCCGTGGTTGACCTGTAGTCTTCTCACGGTCCGGGCCGTTGGTGACAACATCATAGGCCATTGGACCTACGTCGGAACGCCTCGTGTCCGCCGCATGCGCGAGAAGGACAGACAAAGCCGCGACGCTATCGCCAGGACCGTTTTCGCCAACTTGGCATACGCCGTCGCGCTTGGTTTGGAGCCCCCTACCGTTGGCGTAAGTCTGAGGGCGGCCAAGCAGAAGCACACGCGTTACGACCGCAAAGGCTTCGGCAATATGCCGAGCGTAGTTGAACTCTTAGCTAGCTACGGCGACTCGGTGCTCTCACTCCATCGCTCCAGCCGTAAGGGGACATCGAGTTCGATAACGATCAGCGAAAACTGGGCTTCCACTCTGCGCAAAACTAAGATCGGGCTTCATCATTTCAGCCAGGAGCCCGGCCGCGAGACCATCTATCTCGGCAAAGTGGAGCGCGACTTTGCCGGCCGAGAGGAAAGCCGCGAGCTGATAGACTACGCGGACACCGACGAGACCCACCGGTACCGGGCGGAGATGAAGGCGATCAACGCCTTCCTCGCTTCGTCCGACATCAGCTTGGAGGATCACGAGGGCAAACCTTGCCCGACCAGCTTCCCGTTCCTTCGTCGGCATTTCAACGTCCAGCCTGATGATCCCGAGGGAACCGAGCGCTTCGACCTCGGGGGGCGCCTATTCGGGGGCTGGTGGCAGACACTCGCTAAGGATCAACGCCACCGAATCCGCATCAAGGGAGAACCGGTTGCGGACCTGGACTTCGACGCAATGTTCGTGCGGCTCGCGTACCTCCGCGCTAATCTCACGCCGCCGCCCGGCGACCTCTACGCAGGCCTTCCCGGACTCCCAGGGGCGCCGTGGCGGGCGGGGGTGAAGAAGGCGGTACTGGCGATGCTGTTCCGGCGGACCCCCCTCACGCGTGTCCCACGGGGCACCAGTGGCGAGCTTCCTCCAGGCACCTCGGGGCCGCAGCTTCGGGCCGCGATCCTCGCTGCGCATCCAGCTTTGGCGCCGATCTTCGAGACGGGCATCGGGCTTAGCTTGATGTTCACCGAGTCCCAGGTGATCGTGAAGGCGCTACTGGAACTCGCGGACCAGAAGATAACGGCTCTACCGATGCACGATGGCCTGATGGTCGCCCGCTCGAAGGCGGACAAGGTTGCTCGCATCATGAGCGACGCGGCGGAGACGGTCGCCGGCCATCGCCTGCCTATCTCATTGAAATCGCTCTACTAGTTACCTCCCACCTAAAGGGTACCAGGGGGTCATTAGGTAGAGCCATTCGATCCTCCCAAGCAGCTGGTGATGGTATTGTCCCCTTCACTCGCCCCCCCTCCGGCCGCCGACCTCATGTCACCGTCATTGCAACCATTCGGTCCTATCGCACAGCCATGTCGGCAGTGGGTCTACGGCTCTGCACCACCGGACCCATTTGGGTGCTCCAGGGGAGATCTCATGCCACCCACGGTACCCAGTGGCACCCCCGAGCAAGGGCATCAGGTACCCCTCAGAGGGAAGGGGGGGCAGGACTGCACCTATCATGGGTGCATCAAGACCTGGCAGTGAGGGAGGCCCGATGCCAACTCGGTGACGGGCTAGATGCCGGCTCAGAGTTGCCCGGTGAGAGGTAGACTACAGGGGGTAGTCGACTTGAGGCGTCCTGCTTCTTGGTCACCTTGAGTACAGCAGCACCGAGAAGCTTGAAGAGTGCAGAAGAGGCATTGAAGAAGAGGGGGTCTAGGCCGCAGGCGTCGCTTACGGGCACTGTGTCTGCGTGCCGAGAAGCAGCCGGCAGGTTGCTGATAGCTCTCCCGAAGGTGCGCGTGGCTGTTTTCGAGCAAGCTGTAAGCACCGTGCGGCTTCCGCCGCGCTGAACGGCCCTAAGACGGACCAACAGGCGGGCGCGGGGACCATCGCGCATGTGGGTCATGCGTTCGGAGTGGACCTGAGCGGGATGGTACCGGAGCAGTAGGCAGGCGAGATGGTAGCCGAGGGTTAGGCATTTCGTATGTCTGGCTTTGGCCATTGCTCCCGCCAAGGCTCATGAGATTTGCGCTATGAAAGCATCAATCGGATTTTGCAGAAAATTGTATTTCAAATGCTTTGCTTCGCGGAAATCCTCCGTGATCTCGGGTTTTTGGCTGCGGTAGTAAAGAGCGGTTTTCGCGTATGTTTGAACTGAATCATTTAGGCAGGTGGTTTCGCAAGGATGCAAAGATAAGGTCCTCAGTTTCGGATTAACGCTATACTGCGTAGGACGCGCATATAAAACGCTTATATTCGGGGTTAATGCAACAAGTATCTTTGGACTTGAAGGCGCGGCTGCCGGTGTGACGATATTGTGATAAAAGCCATCTCCAAATATAAACTCTCGACTGACAGAGTACATAATTACAAACTTACCGCTTGTGCCGATAGATTTGACTGCCCTGTCAAAAGAGTCGCGCATATTCATCCCTATCAGGGTGCTTCTCTCTGGTTCATTAATTGGACCTCGCAGACTCTCGGCTACGCTTACAGCGGCTTCTCGATTCATAGGGCTACGCACCGCGAGTGACACTATCCCCTGAACGAGCTTCTCTATCATTTTGTCAGGCGATTCTTGAACGATCAACCGCTCTGTAACAGCCGAGGTCGCAGGCTTCAGCTCCCGCTCAAGGCTGTCTAGCCAGGCAATCACAGAAGGGAAATTACTGTCGGCGTTTTGGAATACCGGCTCGAAGGACTGATCCCAAGCCGTTGACTCGTTCGGATTTCGCCCAAGCTTGATGTGATGCCCGTTACCAATCACTCCAAAATTTTTCGGTGGCGCTCGGCGCACAAGCCCGGTCGGGTCGAGCCAGTTCACGCAACCGTCAGCGTCTTTCCAGAAGCTTGATACGCATTCCGGCCACCAATGGTGGCGTTCTGATTTGAGCCGACTCACCGCTAGCTACCCCGCCAATTCATCCAATGAGCCACCGCGAAGACCGCAACGGCCACCACGGGGAACAGCGCGAGGAAGGCCGCCGCACACTGGAGGTCCCGCCCCGCTTTACCGTCGTCAACGATCACCTGCCGGGCGAGAGCAAGGGTGGGCGTCAAAGCGACCAGGAGTGAGGCCGTTGCGACCGCTGCTTTGGGCACGCCGATGCGTCATTCGCCCGCACTTCGAAGTGAAGCGTCACGCTGTGTCAGATAAAGGATCATGGCAGCGGTCTGATGCAATTGAAGTGCTGCCAGTTCCGGCGCAATAACCCGAGGAGTAGTGCCGGCGCCGTGCCCACCTTCCTTGTTTCGGATGGTCGGCGTCGAACTTTCCAGCAAGCCCTTAAGATGATTCAGGCTGGTAGAAGCGTATGGCGCAATGAATCCTGCCGTAGCCGCAGCTTGGATCAATTTGCTGGCCGTATCGTTGGCCCCTATCGGCCAACTACGGGCAGCTCCTATTACTTTAAGTACACTTTCAAAGGCTTTCCCGCAGTCGATAATACAATCTTCTAGTTCTCCATTGCGAAATGCCTGATGTGCCGATCTGTATTCCTGTTCTGCCGCAGCAAATCGCTCTTGGTTCAACAAGCCTAATGCGGGCAGTACAACCTCTTTGTGCATGTGCATGGAGTCAATTCGCACTATGTCACCTGAGACATATTGATAACCAATAGCCGCCTCTTGCATGCGCGCATTGAACTCGGCGATTGCTTCGTCGGGGCTTGAATGCCTGCCGAAATAGTACTCTTCCTTACCTCTAACCAGCCTATCTATTCCGCGCATTGAATACTCTACGCCGTCCAGCCACGCTTCTACGTCATTTGTATATTCTAGCCATCTCAGAAACTCATCATCTGCATTCCGCGCATGTTCAGTAAGCTCATGAACTCCTACCTCTTTTCGCATCTCACGCGCAATATATTCGTACAGCTTACCGGCGGAGCTATTGTTTCCGTTGTGATAGTATGTCCCTATGGCGCCACGAATGATTTGTACGGTTTGAACTTTTACCTTTTTCGGTACTGATTCGTACTTATATACCTCCACGTCGCTTGCTTCGCTCAATCTGCGGCGGCGAGAATAGGTCGGCGGAAGCATTCTGCGCTCCTGTGAATTAGCGTCGCGAGATGGTAATATCACATGAGGCAAACTATTCTTCGCCTCGCACCGCCTTCGGGGCTTCGATCCGACTTAACTCCTCCGCGAGAACCTTCAAGCTAAACTTCTGCCCTTGGTCCCGACCGACGCCCCCCCCCCGGCGCGTGTGACCAGTGAGAGCATCGTGGCCTCTACTCTTACCCCCGCCATCCAACCCACCGAGCCATCGCGAACACCGCCACGGCCACCACGGGGAACAGCGCAAGGAAGGCCGCCGCACCCTGCAAGCTCGCATCCGCGGTCCCGTCCTTAACGATCACCCGCCGGGCCAGCGCGAGGGTCGGCGCGAGGGCGACAATAAGGAACACCGTAGAGCCCGTTGCCTCCCGCATCCCAGTGGGTCTCCTCACGCCAGGACCGGGCAAAACTCGCAAGCGACCAGCGAGCCCTACAATGGGCGAAGCCCGCCATAGGCCGCCCATACGGCCCAGCCCAAGGCGGACCCACCCGCCCTATCCTCGCGTTGACGGTTCGCCTACCCGCCAGCCTGTGAGGTCGCCCTGTGGCACTTGGAACCGTCTCGGAGCTACGTCGGCCCGTCCCGCTCGGATTGGCCATTGCTGTCGTTGCCTTGCTCGCTGTCGGGATCATCATGGCCGTCCAGCAGGGCAATGAGCGTCGGGCGCATGCTCGGCACATCACCATGCTCGTGACAGCCCAAGAAGACTTCCGGCGGCAGCTTGCCCAGCAACAGGCGACGGCAGGCACTCTCACCGAGTTGCAGGCCAGAACCGCAGCAAGCGAGCAGGAGGGCAAGCTGGCCACTCAGAAGCTCGTGACGGCCAGGGAGGAGCTTGCCGCCTTGGAGCTTCGCCGCAGCGAGTTGCAGCAAAGAGCGGAAGAGGCCGACAAGATGGTTAGTGCCCAAGAGCAGCAGCTTGTTGCTATCCAGGCCCGGGCTCAGCAGTCGCGCGATGCCTTGGCGGTAGCTGCGCGAGACATAGCCCTCGCACACGCCGAGCGAGGCCAGATGCAAGATGCCGTTACGAAGTTGAGCGCGGAGAAGCTGATTAGCGCCTCTGAGCTGGAGGCGACCCGTAGCAAGCTCGCGGAGACGCAAGGCCAGCTTTCCTCGGTTGCAGAGGACCTCACGGCGAAGACCGGGGAGCTGGCAAAGCTCGACAAGCTGCTTAGCGTGACGCGCCAGCAGGTCGCCGCTCAAAAGGAGCCTACCGAGGGCGCAGTTAATCAGAACCGGGAGATTGATCCTGAGGCAAACCCAGGAGCCCCGGCGGCGAAGTAGACCTTAGCACTGGGCTCCCGCCTCAGACATCGGGCCGCCTCTGCCTACGGTAAGCCACCACCGCAACGAGACCCAGCAGCGCCGCGGCAGCAAGGACTGTAGAGGTTCGTGGCAGGGCGACCGGGAGCATGCTCGACTGTGGAAGCCGCCGCTCGCCTTCGACGGGGCCGAGAAGCCACGAGAGCGAGCGCCGCAGTTGGCTCGTAGCGTCGCGGTTGAACCAATGGCCATGCGTGAAGATGACCCGATCCGGGTTGAACGCCACGAGCCTCCAAGCTGCGAGTGCGACCTCTCGATGGTTCATGCGGAGGAGGAGGCGGAGGTAGAGCGGTGCCTTGCCGTTCGGCGCGACGATCCCGAGCACGCGGGCGAGGGTCCGAGGACCAACCGGTAGGAGGTCGCCTTCCAGGTTGATGATGAGGTCCGTGAGGAGGAGTGTCCTGCTCGGTCGGTGGAAGAGGCAGACCTCCTTGAACACAGGGCCTTTCACCAGCACTTGGTCAATCTCGCCCGCCCATATGCGAGGTGGCTTGTTCGATAGCTCTGCGTCGATCCGAACCCCGGAGCGGCGAACCTGCCCACGGTCCTTAAGCCCAGGGACCGCCCAGGTGATCGCGTTCTGGCAAGCGGCCTGCCAGTCTTGAAGGAACATCCAATGGCCCACGCTCGGGGCCACAAAGTGCTCGACGCGGCCCAGCGCCTCCAGAGCGCGGTGCAGGCTCGGGCGGTACGGAACAGGCGAATGCAGCAGTAGCCCGCCTCCAGCCAGCCGCAGCACCGTCATGCGAATGGGTAAGGGAATGCGGCCCGGGTGAACCGGCTCCGCATCCACGATCCAGACACCTTCGGCAACCTGCTTCGGCGTATTCAGCGGCGGGTAGCTAATGTGATCGGTCACGCCGCCAATCTCCTGTCCGCTCTCCGTCTTCACCTCAGGTGAACCGCTGGGCCGAGATCGGATCGCTCGCGGGGAAAGTCTCCTCAAGCCCATCATCGAGCAACCGCTCCTGGCGATCCCTCCCGATGCTGCTCGTGTCGTGGCCGGCTGGCACGGACGCCGTGGCCGGGTTGATGCCCCTCTGCCCCGCGTTCGATGCTGAGCGACCGTTCGACCTTGAGCGGCTGGTAGACCTGCCAAGGTACCCACCCTGCCAGAGCAGGTACCCGAGGCCGGCTACGGCAGTGCCGACGATAACGCCAAGTCCCATCTCACTTGACACAAGCTCGCCAAATCGAGTGGGACGGCGCCCCTGTATGACCCGCGTCTTGGCCCTGATGAATACGCGGGTCGCATCCCGGACCTCGTCCGCAGAGAGGACCTTTTGAGCCGCGGGCAGCAGTTCGCGCTTGAGCCGGTGAAGGTGCTGGTCAACGAGGAAGGTCACATCCTCGAAGGTGTCGAGCCAGCCTTCGGAGCCCTTCCGGCGATACCGGGTCAGCCCGTTAAGCTGCCGCATGAACTCCCTGTGCCCGGCATACAGCTCGGCGGCGAGTTGGCTCGTCTCAGGCCGCTGCGCGAGGGCGCCATACAGGCTGTATTCGATGGCCGAGGCGTGTGACTCCAGCTCGTCAATCAGTTCACCGAGGAGCGTCTCGCGGCTTCGCACGACACCGGGTCCGTTCAAGGCCCTCGGCGCCTCATGGATGAGATGCTCGATGTTCGCGTGGTCGCGTCCGATGAGCTGCCAGACATCCATAAGCGGTACTCCCTAAGTTGTACCTCCTAACCGTCTCGCTCTCTGGCTGTTCCTCGGCGTGGTTCTTCGCGGCTGGACTTTCCCAAAATTGCGCTGGCGTTTGCGGATGGCAGGCACTTCCGGGAAGGGCTCGGCGGAATAAAGCGCATTACCGTGAGGGCCATTCGGAACTTCAAGCCGAATGCAGCATGCCCCTGAGATGGGCCGGCGACAGGATGAGGCCGTCGCTCGTGGTGACCCAAGGCGTCCCGGTGCCGTCGTTGAGCGCCTTGAGGGCTTCATCCAGCGCCTCTTGGAGGCTGGGTAGCTCCCTCGGCTCCGTGGCCTTCGTGCTCATGTCGGCAGGCCATACGGTCAACGATGCCGGGCCTGAGAGGGAATGGTGGTGCTGCATCATAATTCTGCGCTGGCCAATTGCCGCCGCTCGATGGCCGGCGATTAAGGCAATATATGGCACATCCCACTCGGAGAAGGCCCTGCGGCGATAGAGCGGGCTTAAAGCGTCAGAGGGTTACTGGCACCATGGGACAACTACTGTGCGGCGGCCGGGCGGGATGCCGTTCGGCTTAGACCTCCCACCGCAGAGCCTCACCTGCCTCGCCGCTTGGCGCTCGCCGGCTCAGGGGCCCATCGTGACCGCCGCAAGAGTGCGGGCGCCGAAACCACCGTAGGCGCCCCGAGCTTCGCCAGTTTGTCCGCCAACGCCTCGGGCCTCAGGTGGGTATACCGCATCAGCATCCGGGTATCGCGGTGGCCGCTGATGAGGGCGACCTCAGGGATGCTCAGGTTCAGCTCGAAGAACCGGCTCACAGCCTCGTGCCGGAGGTCGTGGTACCGGAAGTCGGGGAGGGGGGCCCGCTTCATCACCCACCGCCACGCCGTCTTCACCGCGTCCTCAGTCGTCGGAAAGACCCGAAGCTCCCCCGAGGCCGCCACCGCCATCCGCTCCCGGAGCACCGCCAAGGCCCGCCCAGTCAACGGTATGGTCCGCGCGTGGCCATTCTTCGCGGTCGGGATGAGCAGGGTGCGCTTGGTCCAGTCGATATCCTGCCACTGCATTCGGAGGACCTCTCCGCGCCTCATGGCGGTCTCTAGGCCCAGTTCGACCATGGGCAGGACGTTCGGGTTCCGAGATCGCCGGCACCCCTCCCGCAAGACCTCCCACTCACCGGCCTCCAAGCGTCGAGTCCGGGCATTGAGCACCTTGGGCTTCACTACGAGGGCGAATGGGTTCTCGGAGAGGGGTACGTCCCAGACCTTCCGAGCAACCTCGAAGGCATGCCGGTAGAGGGCCAGTTCCCGGTTGATGCTCGCGGGCTTCACCGTGCGGAGCCTGAGGTCTCGGTGGGCAGCCACCTTGGCGACCGTGAGGGCGCTCAGGGGCACCTTCGCGATGGCATGCTTGAGCAGCACCTTCACCGCCATTGCCTCCCGGACGGCCCCCCTCTTGGTAGGGGTCACGGTGTCTCGGTAGCGCACCATGATGTCACCCACGGTGAGGGTGTCGAGAGTCCTGAGGCCAACCGGGAGACCCCTCCTGTCTGCCTGGGTCTCGGTCTGTCGTGCCCAGGTCTGAGCATCGGCCTTGGTGAGAAACGACCGGGTCATCGTAGCGGACCCCTTACGCCTCACCTGGACGTGCCACTTGTCGTTCCGCTTCCTGATGGTGGCCATGGGTCTCACTCACTGTGCCCAGATTGTGCCAGCGAGTTCCGCGAGGGTATCCTGTCGCCTCCTACCCCTACCTACCCCCTAGACCGGGGTGGTGCCCTAAGGCACTATCAGTGCATGGCTTTGTACGTCGTCGCCATGAACCTCGAGACCACCGAGGAAGACCTGATGCACACGGTCTTCCCGCACCCGACGCTGTCCGAGATGATGCATGAGAGCGTGCTGGATGCTTATGGGAAGGTGATCCATACGTAAGCTCACATTACGTCTGTTCACAATAATAGGGAACTAACATAAGCGCCCGTCGATGCATCCCGTAATCATGAGTTAATCATGCTGCATTGACTTTTACTCTAGGAATAATTCGCGTCCGACCCAAGTCTTATGGTTTTTTCGCCAATCAAAGACTATGGCTCGATTGGCAGTCAGTCGTAGAAAATTTCAATAAGCACACAAATGCTACGTAGCTGATAGGTAGATTGAACTCGGCCGACAAGCCCTGCACCGCGCTCGTAGCACCCTGGCTTTGGTAGAACAAAGCTTTACGGACTTGGTTGATGACGCGACGCTTAATCGGCAACCTCACGATGCCAAGCCTCACCGGCGCCGTTTGAGCCGTTTCTGCTCCAATTATAGGATTATAAGCAGATCGACCGGTTTGCCGCAACTCACTCAGTGGCCGCCATCACTTTGAATGCCACCACACATCAAAAGCCGATGAGCCAGTGCCGAAAACATCGAGGGCACTCATGCCACATTTAAAAAAGGTGTTATAGCTTATAATATCATACTATTCCTATTTCTTTCAGGTTGCGCGATGGCTTCGTGCCGCATACTCTGGTGGAAACAGGAGGATGCGTTGAAGAACGGATTACCAGCGAACCATGGATTATCGGCGGCGTATCTGGCAAGTAATTTGACATACCGCAATACAAGCGGCGAGATAGAACTGACAGACATTCAATACGAAGCACTCCTGGCGGGCGTCACAAATGGAACTAGCGTACTAGCTGTTGCACCCACGTCTAGCGGCAAGACAGATGTTGGTTTATATGCAGCAGCGTCATGGCTGGAGAAGGGCATTGCAGATGGCGCGAGAGTCGTTTTCCTTACATCGCATCGAGCGCTCGCACGCCGAAAATTCAAAGAGATCCGCGGGTATTTTGCAAGCTTATTAATGCTGGCGCCGGATGAGGTAGTACTGGCTACTGGGGATGATGTCGTAGACGGCAACGGAGATCCTGCAAGTGATGCTCTATCAGCGCCTGTGATAGTTGCCACCTATGAGAAATATCTCAATATAGTTTCCGGTAGCGGTCTAGAGACCGGCCGTAGAAAAATTTGCTTTGTCTGCGACGAAATTCAGCTGATCGGTGACTCGAACCGCGGTCAAACGGTTGAAATACTTCTGACATTACTCCGCAATAGGGTCGGACAGATTGTTGCCTTGTCAGCGGTGCTTGATCTAAAATACGCCGAACTTCTATCGTCTTGGCTTGGTACGTTACTTATTCGAACAACACGAAGAGAGGTGCCTCTCATATACGAACTTCGAACACTTCGGGGCACGTTTACAACCAGTACTGACGCGGAATCACCAGCCCAAAATGGACCTATTAAAACTGCTGGAACAATAGAAACTCTCAAGGAGTTGCTGAAAAATCCTTTAGACCATGAGCCCATTGCTGTATTTTGCATGTCTAAAAAACAAGTATTCGAGCTTGCCGAAACTTGGGCTGCTGAAGCTGCACGAATGGTCGCGAAGGTCGATGACGACTTACCACTTTTCCGTGAACCGACATCGTCTGCTGAAGAACTTGGGAAGTATCTGCCTCATCGATTTGCGTATCATACCGCAGATTTGAATGAAGATGAACGGATAGCAGTTGAAACAAAGTTGGACGATAGCAACTTAAGAGTCGTTTTTGCAACTACAACCCTAGCATCGGGACTCAATTACTCATTTAAAACTGTAATAATACACAAATGGAGGCGCTGGGATACCACCGACCGAGTTTGGATTCCAATCCCGCAAGGTGAATTCCACAACATGGCAGGCAGAGCTGGTCGTCTTTCAATGGTTGATAAGCCAGGCCGTATTATATATTTCGCTGAAGATGCTCAGGAAATGCGGGCGGCAACACGTTACCTTGAGTGGTGGAGACTTGAGACACCGCCTCCTCGTATTACAGTTACAGCTTTCCCGCAACTTTCTCTCCAACTTCTTGCTTCAGGCGTCGCAAACTCTGATTTGTCGTTATTTGATTTTCTTCAGAGTACTTTCAGCGCAGATCGCGAGCTCGAAATTAACGCACGTCAGCCAGAGCTTTGGAAAGCCGGAATCGATAGCGCATTAAAGAATCTCAAGGCGTGGAGGTTTGTTTCGTGAAGCTTACCGTAACACAAGGTGGCCGAGCCGTCGCGCGATCAGGCCTGCTACCTATCAGCGCCGACGAACTCATAGGCTACGTTTCTAGAAATTCAGGGGCTCTCGTAGCGCTTTTGCATCAATGTGCTCAATCTGATGCAGATTGTGATGATTTCGCTTTTACAATGGTTCATGCGGCCTACAGTTCCTCTGAGTATGCCGGCAAAGATTTAGGGGCAAAGCGTTTTCTTCCTTATCAACTTTTGACTCCACCGCTAACCGGCCCGCAATCTCGTACAAAAACTTATATGTTTTTGCCGCTTCAAACGACTCAATTAATGCTGCGGTTCTTGCAACGCGTTGGATGTCAGGCGAAAATATTCGAGTAATTGAGGGCGCTTTAAATGTTAGAAGCGGCACTCTTCTATCAATGTTCTCGGAGGCCGCAAATATTTTGAGAGGCCTTGCAGATATTTTATTTTCTATTACCGCGCCGCAAGATACTGAGTTTCTTCCTACTAGTTTCGATCCAGCTTCCAAGGCGAACATCATAGCTTTGATCGGCAGCATTCGTCGCATTGCGGCTCGACTCGACGTGGGTCTCCCAGATGATATTGTCTGGATGTCAACTTTGGAAGACGGCTCCCAGCCGGTGCTGGCACGAACGCAAATGATGAGTCTTCGCAGTAGTGGATTCGGTGCCCCAGATGCAATTTTGGATACTGGTCGGTTTCCATCTTTAATGGCTACGTTGGGCCCGCCATCCATGCAAACAACTCGGCTTGCTCAAAAACTCCAGGCTGCAGTTAGGGACTGGAGAGTTGAAGAACGCACGCGCTTAGTCGAGTCGCAGATCAAAAGGTTGCCTGCCGAATGCAAATCCATCGTGCAGAAATACTATCGATCAAGAGAAAAGGAATTTGAATCATCTTTAGAAGAAGTCTCTGCATGCCTAAATATAGCAATTTCTCATAAGGATGATGGTGCCGCACAATCTTTCCCGGATTTCATCATAGAATCCTTGCCAGGAAACACAGTATCGATTGAATGTAAATCGAAAGTAGTAGGTGATTCCGTCACTTTTAATGACGCGACCGATATTTTGCGTAAGGCCTCTGTTAATGGATTTCACCAATCGTTCAAGGTGACGGTCTGCCAGCCCTATATTAGTCCTGACGTTATCCGAAATATTACAAATTGCCCCGATTTGTGTGTAGTTAACGCCGAGGATCTCGCAGAGGCCTTCGTCAGAATCAAGATTGGTAAGCTTACCGTCAGTGAGTTTTCGGATTGGCTCCAGCGTCCGGGGCAGGCTTTGCGTGATACTATCCCGTCACGAACCACGAATAATGCATTGCAGAGCGGGTCTGCTTAAAACGCATCATCCCAAAAACAGATAGGTGAACGGTTTAATGGCACTATAGGTCGCTAGCGGACAATCATATGCTCGACGCCACAAAGCTCCTCGCCAACGCCCTCGGCGAGCACCTCGCCCTGGTCTATCGGCGCACCTTCGGCAGCCGGGAGCCGGGCTATGTCGAGGTGATCGAGGAATCGGCGCGGCTGACGATCGAGCGGATCGTGCAGAGCGATGCGCTCTATCACGACGCCTACCACACCACCCTGGTGACGCTGGTCGCCCAGGACATCCTGCGCGGGCGCTTCGTGGCGCAGGGGGTGTCGCCGCGCGACTGGCTGCACGCGATCCTGGCCGCGCTCTACCACGACATCGGCTACGTCCGCGGCGTCTGCGCCGGCGACACGCGCACCCGGTTCGTGATCGACCGCGACGGCACCACCGTCGGGCTGCCGCGCGGGGCGTCCGATGCCGGGCTCACGGCGCACCACGTCGAGCGCTCGAAGATCGCGGTGTGGGAGCGCTTTTCCGACCACGAGTTCGTCGACGCCGGCCGTGTGGCCCGCGCCATCGAGCTGACGCGCTTCCCCGTGCCCGACGACGGCGACCACGCCGAGACCGCGACGGAGGCCGGGCTGATGCGCGCGGCCGACCTCATCGGCCAGCTCGGCGATCCGCTCTACCCGCGCAAGCTCAACGCGCTGTTCCACGAGCTGAAGGAGGCGGGCCTGTGCGAGCCGCTCGGCTACGTCGACCCGGCGGATCTGGCCGAGCGCTACCCGAGCTTCTTCTGGGGCAAGGTCGAGCCGGTGATCGGCGACGCGATCCGCGCCCTCGACCTCACCGTGGAAGGCCGGCGCTGGGTCGCCAACCTCTACGCCCACGTCTTCGCGATCGAGCACGACCGCCGGCGGATGGGGCCGCATCCCGGCTCGGGCGAGCCGGCCCCGTCTCCGCCCCCTTCCGCGACCCCTTGACCGAACCTTAACCGATCTGGTGTGTTCTCGTTATGTTCTCAAACGAGTCGCACCCCATGCCCGTCGCCTCCGCTCCCGCCCGCCGGGCCGACCTGCCGCCCGCCAGCTGCCCGGTCGAGGACATCGCCCGCGCCTACCTCCTCACCAGCGCGGGCGACGCCTACCTCGCCCTGCGCTGCGTCATCGCCGACGCGCTCTCCGACCTGCTCGAAGCCGACCGCCGGGCGCGCGAGCGCAGCCGGCTGATCTCGCGGGGCTTCGTGCGTGAGCGGGACGGCTGAGACGAGCATTCGTCCCATCCATCTCCCTCATCCTGAGGTGCCCGCGTCAGCGGGCCTCGAAGGAGCCCTCCAGAACCCGCGGCGAAGGCTGGAGGGCTCCTTCGAGGCCTCCGCTTCGCTGCGGCGCCTCAGGATGAGGGGGATGGATGGGGGAGGGCGTCCTTCGTCGGGCCGCCCGGCAAAGGCTCAGTCGAACAGGCTCGACACGCTGGCCTCGGTCGCAGTCCGGCCGATGGCTTCGCCGAGCAGCGGGGCGATCGTCGCGACGCGGATGTTGCGGGCGAGCTTGACGGCCTGCGTCGGCTGGATCGAGTCGGTGATCACCAGCTCCTTCATCCGGGAGGCGGCGATGCGCGAGACCGCGCCGCCCGAGAGCACCCCGTGGGTGATGTAGGCCGAGACCTCCTTGGCGCCGGCGTTGAGCAGGGCTTCGGCCGCGTTGACGAGGGTGCCGCCGGAATCGACGATGTCGTCGACGAGGATGCAGGAGCGGCCCTCGACGTCGCCGATGATGTTCATCACCTCGGACTCGCCGGCGCGCTCGCGGCGCTTGTCGACGATGGCCAGCGACGCGTCGATGCGCTTGGCGACCGCGCGGGCGCGGACCACGCCGCCGACGTCGGGCGAGACCACCATGCGGTCGGTGCTCGTCAGCCGCTCCTTGATGTCGCGCACCATCACCGGGGCGGCGAACAGGTTGTCGGTCGGGATGTCGAAGAAGCCCTGGATCTGGCCGGCATGGAGGTCGAGCGTCAGCACCCGGTCGGCGCCGGCCTCGGTGATCAGGTTGCAGACGAGCTTGGCCGAGATCGGGGTGCGGCCGGAGGTGCGCCGGTCCTGCCGGGCGTAGCCGAAATACGGGATCACCGCCGTGATGCGCCGCGCCGAGGACCGACGCGCGGCGTCGATCATGATCAGCAGCTCCATCAGGTGGTCGTTGGCCGGGTAGGAGGTCGACTGGACGATGAACACGTCCTCGCCGCGCACGTTCTCCTGGATCTCAACGAAGATCTCCATGTCGGCGAAGCGCCGGACCATGCACTTGGCGAGCGGCAGTTCCAGGTATCCGGCGATCGCCTCCGCCAAGGGCCGGCTCGCATTGCCGGCGATGATCTTGATCGAAGACTTCATGCCTGCGGGCTCAACATTTGGGGTCTCGGGCCGAGACACGTCCTGAAGACCTGGAACGACCGGCCGATCGACAGGCCCGTCGGCATCCGCGTCGATCGGGCTCTTATCAGCGCGGTCGAACCGTCACAATGGCCGGCGCCGCGCCGGCCCGCGCTCTGCACAGCCGGCGCCCTACGGCTCCAGCAGGCGGTGGAGGTGGACGACGAAGTACCGGGTCTGTGCGCTGTCGACGGTGGCCTGGGCCTTGGCGCGCCACGCCGCCTTGGCCGAGGCGTAGTCGGGAAAGATGCCGACGATGTCGAGGCCGGCGAGGTCCTTGAACCGGATGCCCTCGATGTCCTCGAGCTCGCCGCCGAAGACGAGGTGGAGCAGCTGGTCGCTGGCGATCGTCGTGGTCACGGGTCTCTCCTGGTCGCGGCACGCACGCCCTCAGGCAGGACGCGTGCCGCAGGGCGCGGCATCGCCGGGCGCGTCGCAAACCCCATCGCCGCCGTCAAGCCCGCCCGGCGCGGACCCGCCAAGCGCAGACCTGCCGGGCCGACGCCATCAGTGCCGGGAGGCCTCGCGCTCGGCCCGCGCGATCTCGCGGCCGATCTGGAACAGCAGCCGGTCGGTCATGCCGCGCAGGGCCTCGGACCCGCTCTCGGCGACCGCGGCGTGCAGCGCGATGCAGAGGTCGGCGGCGCGCAGCAGCGGCGCCTCCTGCTCCGGATCCGGAGCGGCCACCACGTAGCCGGCCTCGGCCTTCCGCCCTTCGGTGATGTCGATTAGGATGCCGGTGCTGCGCACGGGCCGGCCATGCGGATCGTGGAAGACCCGCCCGCGGCTCAGGACCCAGCGCGGCTGCCCGGAGAGCATCCCGGCGCGGTACTCCGCCAGCACGAGGCCGCCGACGCGCATCGCGCGCTGCACCTCGGTCGTCATCCACGGCAGGTCGTCGGGGTGGAAGCCGGCGACCGCCTCGTCGAACTCGAGTTCGCGCCCGGCCAAAGCGGCGTCGCCCGCCAGGAGCTCGGCGGCCCCCCGGTCGTAGCGCACGCGACGCGTGACCGGGTTCCAGTCCCAGGTGCCGACGACGCCCGACGCCTGGAGGGCGGCATGCAGCTCTTCCGCCGCATGTCCTCTCTCGTCGATGCCGTCGAATTCCATCGGCCTGCCAAAGGTGTCATGAGGATCGGAAACGTCGAGCAACAAATCACATACGGTTTCGACTTCGTCGATACAACCACACGTTAAGAGTCTGGGCGGTCGGGTCCGCCTC
Source organism: Methylobacterium sp. J-059 (assembly GCF_022829485.1). NCBI lineage: Bacteria > Pseudomonadati > Pseudomonadota > Alphaproteobacteria > Hyphomicrobiales > Methylobacteriaceae > Methylobacterium > Methylobacterium sp. J-059. The sequence continues at coordinate 31,318 of NZ_JAKSYA010000158.1, read as the reverse complement.
CGTCCGTGATAGGAACCGCCCCCCCGGCAGCCCGCGGACAAGGCATGTCACAGCACGACGACCTCGCTTGGACGGCGGAAGCGGCCTGCCGCGACGCATGGCCCGCGACCCGTCAAGATCACCTCGACGGATGGCTGCTGCGCGCCTCGGGCGGGCCGACCCGGCGGACGAACTCGCTCAATCCCACCCGCGGGCCGCGCGGGCCCGCCGCCACGGCGATCGCGGCCTGCGAGCGCGAATACGCGGCGCTCGGCCAGCCGGCGATCGTGCGGGTGGTCAGCCTCGCGCCGGAGCTCGACCAACCGCTCGCGGACCGGGGCTACGGCGCGGAAGGCCATGCGCTCACCCTGTTCGCCGCCCTCGACGGGGTGCCGGCCGGGCTCGATCCGGGCGTGCGGCTGGTGCCGGTGCCCGACGCCGGCTGGCTCGCGCTCCGCGCCCGGCTTGCCGGCGCGGGCGCGGAGGCCGCCGCGATCTACGCCGCGATGACCGGCCGCATCCGCGGCCCCCGCGCCTTCGCCGCCCTGGAGCGGGCGGGCGAGACCGCCTCGATGGGCTACGCGGTGATCTGCGGATCGCTCGCGGTGATCGAGTCCGTCGCGACGCCGGAGCGGCTGCGCGGGCAGGGCCACGCCCGCCGCACCGTCGGCGCCCTGATGCGCTGGGCCCGCGCCAACGGCGCGACCGGCGCCTGCCTCCAGGTGGTGGCCGAGAACGAAGCCGCCCGCGCGCTCTACGACGGTCTCGGATTTCGCACCGAGCTGCTGCGCTACCACTACCGCCGGCCGGGCTGAGCCCGCGCGATCGCCGGGTCTTTTGTCGTCGGGATCTACGCCTCGAACAGCGAGCCCTGCGCGGCGGTCGGTGCGGGTGCGGCCGGCGCGGCCTTGGCCCGGCGCGGGGCGCGCTTCCGCGCCGGCGGGGCGCCCTCCGGCGCGGGTGCGGCCGCTTCCCCCTCGGTCCTGGCCGCCACGAGCCCGTCGGCGAACTGCAGCGTCACGGGCGTGCCCGCCGGCAATCCGAGGCCGGAGCGCAGCGCCGCGCCCGCGCCGTCGCGGACCAGCACGTAGCCGCGGGCGAGCACGGCGCGGTAGCCGAGGCTGCCGAGGAGGCCGCCGGCCCGTTCGAGTCGGGCGCTGCGGCGCTCGATCAGCCCGGCCCCGGCCTGCACCATCCGCGCGTGCGACGCGGCCAGCCGCTCGCGCGACCGGGCGGTCTCGGTCTCGGCCCGGCGCAGCGTCGTCGTCCGCGCGACAACCAGCCGGTGGCTCAGCGCGGCGAGCGCGTCGCCCTTGCGGGTCGCGTGGTTGGCGAGCGCCTGGCGCGGCCGATGGTCGATCGCCGCGAGCCGCGCCCGCGCCCGGGCCAGAACCAGTTCCGGCGGATGCCGCACGAGCCGGTCGAGCAGGCGCGAGAACCGCTCGCGGAAGGCGCGGGCGTTGCCCGCGAGCGCCGGCGCGAGCCGGGCCTCGGCGAGGTCGAGCCGCTGGCGCTTGGCCGCCAGGAACGCGTCGGCACCGGGCATCGCCCGCAGCGCCGAGCGGAAATCCGCGCCGAGTCGGTCGAGCTTGCGCTCCACCGCGCCGCGGCGGCGGCGGGTCAGGTCGTCGAGGGTGACCAGCAGATCGCCCCGCACCGGCACCGCCATCTCGGCGGCGCCGGTCGGCGTCGGCGCGCGCCGGTCGGAGACGAAGTCGATCAGCGTGGTGTCGGTCTCGTGCCCGACTGCCGAGATCAGCGGGATCCGGCCCTCGAAGGCGGCGCGCACCACCGCCTCCTCGTTGAACGCCCACAGGTCCTCGATCGAGCCGCCGCCGCGGGCGACGATCAGCACGTCCGGCCGCGGGATCGCGCCGCCGGCCGGCAGCGCGTTGAAGCCGCGGATGGCGGCGGCGATCTCGTCGGCCGCGCCGTCGCCCTGCACGCGCACCGGCCAGACCAGCACGGGGCGCGGGAACCGGTCTTCCAGCCGGTGCAGGATGTCGCGGATCACCGCGCCGGTCGGCGAGGTCACCACGCCGACGACCTGCGGCAGGAACGGGATCGCCCGCTTGTGCTCGGCCGCGAACAGACCCTCGGCCGCCAGCGCGCGCTTGCGCTCCTCCAGCAGCGCCATCCAGGCGCCGATGCCGGCCGGCTCGAGGCTCTCGATGACGATCTGGTACGAGGACTTGCCGGGAAACGTCGTGATCTTGCCGGTGGCGACGACCTCGAGCCCCTCCTGCGGCTTCTGCCGCAGGCGATTGAAGGTGCCCTTCCACACCACCGCGTCGATGCGGGCGTTGCCGTCCTTGAGCGAGAAGTAGGCGTGCCCCGAGCCGTGCTGCCCGCGGAAGCCCGAGATCTCGCCGCGCAGCCGCACGTGCCCGAACGCGTCCTCCAGGGTACGCTTGAGCGCCGAGGCGAGGTCGCCCACCGACCATTCCGGCTGGTTGGCGACCAGCACGGCCGCGGGCGGGACGTCCGCGGCCGGCGGCGACCTGCGGGGGGCGGGGGGCGGGACGAGGGCCATGGCGAGAGTGCTATGCGGACGCGGCGCCGAGGTCAAAGGCCGCCGCGCGACGGTGGATCCGGTGCACGACGCCCGCCTTCGTGCGAAACGGCCCTTTCCCCGCTCCCGGATTTCGGGAACATCCTGATCGCATGAACATCCTTCTCATCGGCAACGGCGGCCGCGAGCACGCCCTCGCCTATGCCCTCGCGAAAAGCCCGCTCTGCACCCGGCTGCTCACGGCGCCGGGCAATCCCGGCACCGCGCAGCACGGCGAGAACCGGCCGGAGCTGAACGTCGCCGACCATGGCGCGGTCCGCAGCTTCTGCGAGGCCGAGCGCATCGGCCTCGTCGTGATCGGGCCCGAGGCGCCGCTGGTCGCCGGCCTCGTGGACGACCTGACGCGGGCCGGCATCCGCGCCTTCGGCCCGACGAAGGCCGCCGCGCAGCTCGAAGGCTCGAAGGGCTTCACCAAGGAGCTGTGCACCGAGCGCGGCATCCCGACGGCGGGCTACGGCCGCTTCGCCGCGCTCGATCCCGCCCTCGCGCACGTGCGCGCCGCGGGCGCCCCGATCGTGGTGAAGGCCGACGGGCTCGCCGCCGGCAAGGGCGTCACCGTCGCCGAGACGGTGGAGCAGGCCGAGGGCGCGCTGCGGGCGCTGTTCGCGGAGGCGGGCGCGGAAGTCGTGATCGAGGAATGCCTGTTCGGCGAAGAGGCGAGCTTCTTCGCCCTGTGCGACGGCACGCGGGCGATTCCGATGGGCACGGCGCAGGACCACAAGCGGGTCTTCGACGGCGACCGCGGTCCCAACACCGGCGGCATGGGCGCCTATTCGCCGGCGGGCATCGTCACGCCGGCGATCGAGCGGACCGTGATGGAGACGATCATCCAGCCGACGCTCGACGGCATGCGCGCGCGCGGCACGCCGTTCACCGGCATCCTCTATGCCGGCCTGATGCTGACCGCGGACGGCCCCAAGCTCATCGAGTACAACACCCGCTTCGGCGACCCGGAGGCGCAGGTGCTGATGCCGCGGCTCGCCTCCGACCTGGTGCCGGCGCTGCTCTCGGCCTGCGACGGCGACCTCACCGGCGTCTGCCTGGAATTCGACGCCTCGCGCGCGGCGCTGACCGTGGTGATGGCGGCGGCCGGCTATCCCGGCACGGTGGTGCGCGGCTCGACGATCCGCGGCATCGCCGATGCCGAGCGCGACGGCGCCCTGGTTTTCCAGGCCGGGACCCGGGCCGAGGGCGAGGCCATCCTCGCCGACGGCGGCCGGGTGCTGGCGGTCACCGCGCTCGGCGACAGCGTGCTGGAGGCGCAGGCCCGCGCCTACGCGGCGGTCGCCCGGATCGACTGGCCGGAAGGGTTCTGCCGCCGCGACATCGGCCGGCGCGCCGTCGCCCGCGAGGTCGCCGGCCACGGCATCTGACCGTTTGCGACCGGGCGAGGCGGGTGTGTCCCGCGTCGCCAGATCGCAAACTAACGGCCGAGGGCGTAGAGGGCGATCGCGGCGGCGTTCGAGACGTTGAGGCTGCGGATCTCGCCGGTGAACGGGATCTTGGCGAGCACGTCGCAGCAGGCGCGGGTGCGCTCGCGCAGCCCCTTGCCCTCGGCGCCGAGCACGATCACCGCCGGCCGCGTCGGGGTCAGCGTGTCGAGGCCGGTCTCGGCGTCGGAATCGAGGCCGATGCGGGTGAAGCCCTGCGCGCCGAGGGCGATCAGGGCCTCGGCGAGGTTGCGCACCACCAGGAACGGCACGTGCTCCAGGCCGCCGGAGGCGGATTTCGCCAGCACGCCGGTGGCGCCCGGCGCATGGCGCGCGGTCGTGACGATGCCTGTGACGCCGAAGGCCGCGGCGGTACGCACGATCGCCCCGACATTGTGCGGATCGGTGATCTGGTCGAGCGCCAGCAGCAGCGCGTCGGCCGGCAGCGCGTCGAGGCCGGGCGAGGCGAGGGGTTCCGCCTCGAGGTAGAGGCCCTGGTGCACCGCATCCGCCCCGAGCAGCCGGTTGATGTCGGACGGCCGCACCAGCTCGGGCTCGATCCGCAGGGTGCCCAGCTCCTCCACGAGGCGCGCGGCGCCGTTCTCGGTGGCGAGCAGCCGGTGCAGGATCCGCTCGGCATTGCCCATCGCCTGCACCACCGGGTGGAACCCGTAGATCACCGCGGCGCCCTCGTGCGCCGGCTGCGGCCCGGCCGGCCGCGGCCGCTGACCGTAGGCGGGCTTGCCGAAGCCGGGTTTTCCGAAAGCGGGTCTTCCGAAGCCGGGCTTGCCGTAACCCGGCTTGCCGTGGCTCGGCTTGCCGTGGCTCGGCTTGCCGAAGCCGGGCTTCCCATACCCTGGCTTGCCATGATCGGCCTTGCCGAAGCCGGGCTTTCGCACCTCGGACCCGGTCGGCCGCCCGCCGTCGCCGCCGTCATCGCTCTCGCTCGCCATCCGCCCAACCATTCCAGACCCGTGCTGCGCGCGACCGCGCAGGAAGACAGCGCCCCGCCAAGGCGCGCGAAGCGGCAGCGTTAGCACGGGCGGGACGAAGTTGCCGCACCCGCCCGGCGCCGCCATCCCGCCCCATCCGCGACAAACCGGCCCGCGCCCGCCGCCGCCGCACAAGCCGCGATCCGCCCGTTGCCCTCCGCCCGTGGCCCGACTATAGAAACCTCGGCCCAGCGCCAGCGCCCTTCGTCTATCGGTTAGGACGTCAGCCTTTCACGCTGAAGAGGCGGGTTCGACTCCCGCAGGGCGCGCCATTTCCGTACAGAACTGCGAACACCGGGTGCGATGTGAGCATCGCCGCCCGCGATGACGGCTTCGCGGTGCGCCTCGTCCCCATCGATCCAGATGACATCGCCTTCGACGCGATCGACGATCGCCTGAAGCCAGGCCTTGCGGAACGGGATCTCACCGGGCGTCACGGCCTCGCGCATCGGCGCCCGGTGTTTGGTCCCGGCATTTGGCCGAGCGGATCTGACGTGAAGCGGTCGTTCTCGGCGGACCACCCTTGCAGATGGCCTCATGGAAGCGCGACCGCTCGAGCTGATCGCCGCCGACCACCGGCCGTCGGCCGATCCCGCAGCGCTGCCGTCGAGAACCTGGCCCATGGGGTGCCCATCCACGCGGACGTGAGGATGACGCCGTCAAAATCTCGGATCCAACACGCGACGATACTTGATGGCGAGCCGTGCCCCAGCCTTCTTCGGCAACCGGCTAAGTGTTGGAACCGCCCGTTGCGACGACATCCGCCCGCGGGATGCGGTCTGCCGATCCTCGCGACAGGCGCCGGCCCAACCGGATCATCGGACGCTCGATGCGCGTGTAGACCGCCCAGGAGACGCCCAGCGTCGACAGCGTGCAGATCGCCATCGTCAGCGCGTCCGGCATCGATCCCGTCAATGGCATCAAGCGATAGATGGCGACGTTCACGCTCCCGTGAAGGAGATACATCGCGTAGCTGATCAGCCCGATCCGGGCGAGCAGCATCGAACGCGGGCGACGCGCCCGAACGGCGATCCAGAACGTGGCCACCGCGAGCGCGTAGGCGCTCATGACGGGGATGCGTCCGTCGATGACGAACAGGTCGGCGCGCGCGAGGGAGTAGTCGGCCACCAGCAGGACGGCGCCCCCCTGCGCGAGGACGAGGAGGAGTACGGCCCCCATCGCCCCCCCGGCGCCGCTCGACCATGCCGAGGCGCAGCAGAAGCCCGACGAACAGCCAGGCGAGGTGAAGCCCGAGATACTGCACGGGCAGGTTCGCCAGCCCGTGGATGCGCAGCGTCACGGGCAGCACGGTGGCGGCGATCAGCCCGAGCGCCACGGCGAGAAGCACGCCGACCCGCCGCAACGCCCCCGCCGAGAAGAGCAGCGCGACGAGGAGGTAGAAGACGAGCTCGACGAACAGCGTCCAGTAGATCGGCGACAGCCAGGGCTGCCCGAGGATCGTCGGCGCCATGGTCATGTTGGCGAGGACGGTCGCCGTCGCCGGCGGCTCGCCGGAAACCCACGCCGTCGCCGTGAGGACGGCCAGCGCGAACCAGAGAGCCGGATAGAGCCGGAACAGCCGCGAGATGGCGAAGTGCGCCAGCGGGCGCTCGCCGCGGATGCTGAACGGCACGACGAAGCCGCTGATCAGGAAGAAGATCGCGACGCCGTAGCGGCCGAGGCTGACGCTCTGCGACAGCGCCGTGCCCACCGCGCGCATCGGCCCGGCTCCCGGGGCGGTCTGCCGCAGCAGGTCGCCAAGGTGCTCGACCATGACGCAGAGCGCGGCGACGGCGCGGAGCCCGTCGATGTTGGCGAAGCGCTCCTGCGGCACGGGCCGAGCGCAGGTGCTCCCCGGACGGGTCATCGGACCAGCCCGAGGGCGCGGAGCGTGGCCGCGTCGAAGCCCGGGCCGGCTTCGTTCTCGGCCAGGGCGAAGCCCCCGGGGCCCACGTAGGACCAGCAGGCCCAGGCGAAGCCGTGCCGCTCGGCGCAGGTGCGCATGTCGTGCAGCCAGCGCGCGCGGGCGGCCGCCCCGTCCCGGGTCCGCCCGTAGGGCGTGAGGCTGACGCCGAACTCCCCGAGCAGCACCGCGTGCACGGGCAGCCCGCGCGCCGCGCGCCAGGCCGTCACGCGCGCGAAGGTCGTCTCCAGCGCGGCCGCATCGAATCCGGAACGGGCGTAGTCCGCCAGGTTGTGCGGCGCCGCCCGCGCCTGCTCCCGTCCGGTCTCGTCGAGCGCGAGGCCGGCGATCCGGGCCTCGGTCGCCCGCAGCATGGCCTCGGGCGCGGCCGGCGCCGGGTAGGGCACCGCGTCGAGGACGTAGGCCGGGTTGCCGCGCAGGCCCTGATGCGTGAACTGCCAGGGCTCGTAATCATGGAAGGTGTAGAGCAGCGCGCCGTCGCCGTCGAAGGGGCGCGGATCGATCGCCTCCAGGGCGGTCGCGGCGTTCATCGAGCCGCCCCCGAGCACCAGCGGCAACCGCGCCGCGCCGGCGCGGGCCGCGCGGTAGGCGGCTTCCAGCATCGGCTGCCACGCCGCGGGCGAGACCTCCGGCTCGTTCAGGAGCTCGAGAGCCAGTCGCGGCGGCCCCGGGGCCCGCGCAGCCGCGAGGGAACCGAGACGCGCGGACAAGCGGGTCAGGAGTGCCAGCAGGCCTTGAACGGCGGCGTGTCGACGCCGCCGGTGAGCGCGTCCGGGCGATAGGCCGGGTGCATCCGGCTCGGATGCAGATCGACGACGACGCCCAGATCCGCGTCGAGCAGCGCACCGACGATGCCGAGGAGATGGTCGTCCAGTCTGTCGCGTTGCGCGCCCGTGAGGGCCAGGAACGGGCCGATATCGACGACGAGACGCACGAAGTCGAAGCCCGCCTGCCGGATCGCCCCCATCTGCTCCGCGCCGAACCGAAAGCGCGGCTCCGCGAAGGGCGGCTCGGCGTACGATCCGCTCGCTCCGACCTCCGCCCAGCCGAGCGCGTGCGAGACGCCGATGCCGCGGCGGAAGACGGGGATGGCGCGGGCCGAAGGTCTGCGACAGGGACGCGACCTGCCGGCGCAGGGCGGCATCCTCCCCGAGCAGCCCGGTCAGGGCCGACGACTGAACCGCGCCGGCCTGCGAGCCCGACTTGTCGAGCGCGCGAGAGACCGCACGGTAGCGCGCCTCCGCTTCGGCCAGGCGTGCGTGCGCGTCCGTCACCTTGACGCTCATGCGGTCCATCGCCTGGGTGCTGGTGAGCTCGCCGCCGGCGACCTGCAGCAACCCGTGCGCGCTGCGGAAGGCTTCCACCTTCCGGTCGGCCTCCTCGACCTTGGCCTTCAGCAGGCCGAGGCGATCGGAGAGGCTCTCCGCCGCCAGCCCGACCCGTTCCGCGTCGCCCCGCGCGATCTCGTCCCGGAACGCCTCCGCGATCGCGTCCGCGAGCTTGGCCGAGAGATCCGCCGTGCTCGCCCAGACCGAAACGGTCACCACGTAGGACCGCTCCTGGCGGACGACCTTGATCCGCTCGCCGAGCGCGGCGGCGACGGACCGGTCGGACGGGCCGGAGCCGGCCTCCGGATCGAGGCCGAGCATCGCGCCGACGTCGATCAGCGCGGGCTTTCTGTTGAACTCGGGGGCGTTCGCGAGGGCGAGCCTGTCCGCGACGCGACGCAGGACGTTGCTCGACGTCACGACCCGCATCTTGCTCTCGACGTCGAGGATCTGCGCGTCGCTCTGCAGGTTCTGCGCGTAGAGATCGTTGGTGACGACCCGAAGGTTCGACGGTGCCACGACCAGGTCCGTCGTCGCGGTGAAGCGCGGGGTGACCGAGCGGGTGAACAGGTAGCCCGCGAGGCCTCCGAGCAGCGTCGCGACGAGAAGCCAGGCCCAGCGGCGCAGCAGCCATCCGCTCACCTCGGCCAGATCCGGCGCACGGGGCGTGCGCGCGGGGCGAGCCGCCCGCGGGGGGACGTCGCGCGCCGGCGCGGGCGTCGCGTCGCCGATCCAAAGCTGGGCGCTCTCGGTCACCCTGTACATCTCTCTCGGCCCTGGCAGCGTGTGCGTCGATCTTAAGCGTTTGGCTGGTTTGTTCGGCTATAAGATCGCCGGGAGTCAAGAATATAACGTTAATATACCGGTTGGTCCGGCGATGCTCGCTTGAGATGTATGGTAATAACTGCTGGTTGTGCTGGAGGAATTCAGATGTCTTGGCATAAGACGACGATGGGAAGAGCGATCTCGCTGAAACCAATATTCTCCAGCTACGCGATGTCGGGCGGAGCTTTGGCGTCGGTCAGCATCGCCCAGCTCGCAACGTTCGCGATGCTTGCGCGTGCGCTCGGGCCGGTCGAGTTCGGGCTGTTCGTCCAGGTCGCGGCGATCAGCGCCATCGGCATTCAGATCTGCGGCCTCGGAGCCTCGGACAGCCTGTTCCGGCGGATCGTGCAGGCACCGGAGCGCTATCCCGATCTCCTGGGACACAACCTGCTGCTGATCGGGCTCAGCGCGGCCGTCCTCGTCCCGCTCGCTGCGGCGGGGCTGTCATTCTGGCTGACGATGCAGACCGGTCCGGGCCTCGGTCTGCCGAGCATCGTGCTCCTGCTCGTCACGAACATCCTGCTCGTGCGGGCGATCCTGCTGGTCGAGACCATCTACCTCGGCCTCGGACGGGAAGCGGCGGCGAATCGGTCCGTCGTGGGCTTCGCGCTGGCCCGCACGGCGACGGCGGCGCTGGCCTGCACCGTCTTCGGCGTCGATACGCTCGCCGGATGGGCGGCCTGGCAGTTCTGCGGCAACCTCCTCTACGCGCTGCTCTGCGCCGCGTGGCTGCTCCCGCTCGGGCGTCCGCGCGCGGTCATCCTGCGCGAGGAGTTGCGCCCGGGCCTCCTGTTCAGCTCCCAGTTCGCGATGCGGGCCCTGCGCCAGAACGCCGACCTCTTCGTCGTCGGCCTGTTCGCCTCGATCGAGACCGTGGCCAGCTACGGCGTGGCCCGGCGCATCATGGACAGCAGCTACATCACGATCGTTTCGATGAACCGCCTGGTCTACCGGCGCTTCGTGCGCGCCAGCCGCGACGGGCTGCACCGCGCCTTGCCGGATGCGGGCCGGGTGCTCGTCGGAGCGGTCGTTCTCGGGAGCGGGACGGCGTTCCTGCTCTTCCTGCTGGCGCCCTGGCTCGGCCTCGCGTTCGGCCGCGCCTACGACGAGGTCACGTTCTTCGTCCGCTGCCTCTCCGGCACGATCGCCCTGATCGCCGTCTGGTCGGTGGCGATCGACCTGCTCGGCGCCTCCGGCCGCCAGGGGGCTCGCGCGATGATCCTGAGCACCGTCAACCTTCTGGGGGGCGGCCTCATCGCCGCGGCCTCGTGGCTCGCCGGGCCGTCGGGCGCGATCGTCGCCCTCTACGCGATCGAGGCGGGAACCGCGGCGGCGGCCTGGCTCGTCCTGCTGAGCCTGGCCGCACGGAGCCGCGGGCGCGCCCTGAGCGCGGCCGCATGACGACGCACCCGGACCGGAGCCCGGGAGCAACCGCTTTGCACGACCGGCCGGCGGGCGGACGGGGCGAGGGCCGTCTCAGGCCGATGGAGATCGCGGACGTCGCGGCGGTCGGCCGGCTCTTCCTCCGCCACTTCCGGGGCATCGAGGCGGAGCCGGGACCGGACCTTCTGGCCTATCTCCGCACGCTCGCCTTCGGCGCGCCGGGCCAGACCCGCGAGACGGGCAGCTGCGTCTACGAGCGGTGCGACGGCCGCATCACTAGCGCGCTGCCCTCCGTCCACGTCGCGTTCCGCGTGGGCGAGCGGGACGTCGCGGGACGCCTGTTCTCGGCCTTCATGACGGACAGATCGAAAGACGCGGCCGGCGCCGCCAAGATCAGCCTGGCCATGCGGGCGCGGCATCAGGATCTGGCCTTCAACGATTCCTCCTCCCCGACGAGCCTGAAGCATTTCCAGGCCGTGGGCGGCACAATCGTGCCGATCCAGAACCTGGAATGGATCCGGACCTTCCGCCCCGCCGAGGCCGCGCTCGGTCGCGTCGTGCGCAGGACGCTGCGTCGGTGGGAGCCGCCGCTCGGGCCGCTCGCCTGGCCGCTCGACGCGGCGATCCGAGCCGTCCGCGGCCGCTCGGCTCGACCGTGCCGACCGGACGTGCGGGTCGAGCCGATGACGGTCGACGACTTCCTCGACCATGCGCCCGGGTTGATCGCGCATCATGCGGTCCGCCCGCGCTGGTCGCGGCCCGAGCTCGCCTGGTTCGTCGCGATGGCGGAGCAGAATCGTCGCCGCGGCCCCCTGGCGATCCGCCGTGTCGTGAACCGATGCGGGGCGGTCGTCGGCTGCTTCGTCTATCACGGTGCGGCGGGCCGGCCCGCCCGGGTCCTCAACGTGCTGGCCCGCCCCGCGCAGGAAGCCGCGATCCTGCACGCGATGTTGCGTCACCTCGACGAGGCCGGCTGCACCGAGGCGATCGGGCACGCGCAGCCCGCGCTCATGCACGGCCTCGCCCACCAGCGCGGCGTCGGCTTCCGGCATCGCGCCTTCGTGTGCGTGCTGACGCGGCATGCCGACATCGCCGCCGCGGCGAAGCGGGGCGACATCTACATCGGCGGCTTGGCAGGCGAGGATTGGAGCCGCCTGATGTCGGACTTCTAGAGAGCATTTTCTTCACGCGAGCCGGGATCCACCTCGCTCGAAAATGCTCTGGGACGTCCGCCGAGCCTGCCGCGGTGCGACCGGCGACGCGCCTCGGAGCGTCCCGCTCACGCGTCCGACCCGGCACGGGCGGGCGGACGTGCCGCGACGACATCCTGCAGGATGCGGCTCTCGATCCAGGCCTGCGGCGCTTGCCGTCGCCGGAGGAAGCCGAGGGGCAACGCCGCGGCATGGAAGATCCAGGCGACGACCGCGTAGAGCCCGAGCCGCAGGCTGTGCTGACGCCATGCCATCAGGCCGACCACGCCGACGACGAGAGCGAGATCGAGACCGAGCCCGAGCCAGGGGTGCGGGGCCAGGAACGGGAGGGCCAGCATCAGGATCAGCCACAGGTAGACCGCGGCCCAGAGCTTCAGCTCGGGCAGCTCGCGCACGAGCCGCCCCCAGCGCGGCGTGCCGAGCGCTGCCCGAAGAACTTCGCCGATGCCGCGGAGATAGCCGGATTTCCAGCGCCGGACGAGCAGGGCGTAGGCGTCGACGGCGTGCCCGAAATGGCTCACGAAGCGCCGGTCGAGCCGATGCAGGCCCCAGCCGCCCGCCCGCAGCCGCAGACCGAGGTCGAACTCCTCGTATCCGTGCAGGTTGCGGTCCGACAGATACCCGACCTGCAGCAGGGCTGCGCGGCGGTAGAGACCGCCCCCGTTCATGCGGTCGATCGATCCGGTCCGGTTCTCCGGCGCGGCGCGGCGCCCGCGCCGTACGTATTCGAGGCTGGTGTCGTTCATTTCCGCGACATGCCCGGTCACGCCCGCGCAGGAGGGATGCGCCTGCAGATAGGCGAGCGCCTCCCGCAGGAAGCTGGGGTCGAGCAGCATGTCCCCGTCCATGAGGCAGACGAACGGCTCCCGGCTGTACTGAAAGCCGAGTTGCGGACCGATCCCGCAGCTCGGCCGGACGGCGGAATCGAGCTGGACCACCCGGACCGGGAAGGCCGAGGCGACGCCGACCGTCCCGTCGCGGGAGCCGCCGTCGGCCAGGATGATCTCGCCGCCGATCCCGTCGAGCGCTGCCACGACGCTCGCGAGGGCTCCCCCGATCCGCGCTTCCTCGTTCAGTGCTTTGAGAATCACCGAGACCGTCATTGCAGCTCTCACGCCCCGCCACGCGTCGCCTTACCGTCGGGCTGCCTGCGGAGCGCCGTGTCGCCCCCCCGCCTGCCCACGCCCGAAGCGGGCCCTCGACCCATCCGCTTATAGGAATTCTTGCTGCCTGACAGGAGCCAAATCGCCCATCACCGTTTTCGGCGGCCGGGCCCACCGCAGGGGCGAACCTTTGGCAGCCTCCCGGTCGATCTCGAACGCAGACGTCACATCGACCTGCGGCCGACCGTTCGGCTGCGACGCCGACCGCTCGGCTCCGGCGCGATCCACAGATCCGGGTGGCGGCACGGGATTGCCGGGCCGAAGACGCGCGGGGGATCACGATAGGCAGGCAGGCACGGGAGGCGAGTGCGGATCATGCGTGCCGAGTCGCTTGACCGCAGCGGCGACCATGCGTCCGTCCGCCATGGTCGCCATGGGTCGATCCATTTCGATCGGGCCGCGGCCGGTCGCGCTGCCGCGCCGGACTTGGCGCAAGCCCGCGTGCGCGTCGGCCCTGTGTCGGGCCGATCCGCGGTTCAGCGAAACGTGCCCGACAGCTCCTGGCCGTGTGCTGTCATCAGGTCCCGCCCACCGGTCTCGTTCGCCCAGGAGAAAGGGCTGCGGTTGGGGCCGACGATGTAGATGTTCCGATCCATGCGGATGCTTCGATCGGAAAAAATTCTGAGATCGCCCGTGTCCTGAACGGCGCCGCTGCTGCCTCCCGCCGACACGTCGATCGTGTTGTCGTGAATGGAGATGTTGCGCAGCAGATAGGTCCCGAATTTTCCCGCCTGCCGGGATTGCTGGATCAGGGCGATGCCGTTGCCCTTCGTCGCGCCGTCGGACACGATCGTGTTGAAGGCGATGTCGATCACGGCGCCCTCGGTCGCGCCGGAGGCGGCGACGATGATGCCGGCGCACCAGAGCCAGCCAGGGCACGTGTCGCCGGAATTGTTGCGGACGACGTTGTGCCGGATCGCGGCGGTCCAGGAAATTTCGTGAAAGATGCCGCCGCAGCAATTGTTCTCGACCAGGTTCCACTCGGCCGTATAGTTCGTGTTGTCGATATCGCTCCAGATGCCGGGCCCCTGGTTGTCGTGGACCCAGTTGTGCCGGACGACGGCGCCGTCGCTCAAGGTGATCTTGCCGCCACCGGCCTCGAAGGCCGGATCGAACTTCTTCTGGTCATTGTTGAACGCGATCTCGTTGTTTTCGACGATCGGCGCACCGGGCATGGCGGTGCCGTAGCCCGACTGGGCATTGTGGTGGATGCTGTTGCCCGAGACCACGGTGCCGACGCCCATGGAGACGCCGATCCCGGCATTGCAGCAGATCTCGTTGTCGAGGACGCGCCAGCCGCGTCCGTGGGCGGCATAGACGGCCGCATCCTGGTTGCCGGCCGTATAGTTGCGGATCACGAGGTTTCGGATGACGACGTCGCGGGCGGTCCCGTCGAAGGCGCGGCGGACGCCGTTCCGACCATCGAGGACGGCGCCCTTCAGCCCGGTGAAGGATTGCGACGGGAGCGGGCTGACATGTTGGGCCGGGTAGAGACCGGGCTGAAGGCAGAAGGCAGCACCCGGGCCTGCCGCTTCCGCCATCTCCTGCAGCCTGGCGCCGGGTTGGACGCGGATTCCCTTGCAGGCGATGTCCTTCGGGCCGGCCGGTCCGAGCAGCCCGGCCGTCTCCGCCGCTCCCCCGGACGGTTTGTGGGGGGGGCCCGCAGCATCGACGTCGACGGCGATCGCCGGCGGGCGATGCTCGTCCGAGCCTGCGGCGGCCGGCGCCGAGATCGAGGACAGGAAGGCAAGGACGATGAGGGCCGCCCGCTGATCGCGCATCGCATTCGCTCTCGAAAATCGGATTCCCGTCGTGCCCTGCCAGACCGGGCACAGGCCTTTTGCCGACGGGCACGTCCCGTCGCCCGTTGCTATTTCGCGGCGCCCGAGAGGGCGTCGAAAGCGAATGATCTTCTCGCGGACCCGGGAGCCGGCCGCTTGTACGGCATCCGGTAGATCATCGATGCCGCGATGCCGAAGCCGAACAGGCACCAGAACCAGATCCCGAGCATCGGGCCCTCGAGAGCGACGTCGAAGGAGGCGTCGATCACGAACGCGAGACCGTAGGCGACGATCCAGAGCAGCACGTTCGACTGGTCGATATCCCCGCGTCGCCGAGCCTGGACGACGTCCCACAGCAATCGACCGAACCAGGTCGCGAGCAGCAGGATCCAGAGCGAGACCCCCGGCACGCCGGTCCGCGCCAGGAACGTCATGTTGACGTTGTGCGGGCTCCGCAGGGGATTGTCGGAGCGGGCGTTGCTGATCCCATCGACGACCGAAAGATTGATCCCGAGACCCTTGCCCGTCCAGAGATAAGGCCCGTGCAGCGTATAATCCTTGATCCTCTGCCACCAATGCAACCGCCACGTCTTGGTGTCGTCGAGATTGGCGGACTTGCTCTCGCCGAGGATGCTGTTGACATTGTCGACGATCTGCTCGAGCCCGATTTCGCGATGCGATCCGTCGGGATTGGGCGGCCCGATCTGTTTGATCCCGAGGACGGCCATCAGCCCGAAAAAGACCAGGCACAGGAGCATGATGCGCACGATCTTCCGCATCTGCCGGCCGACGACGGCGGCGAGCAGGCTCGGGACGAGACAGGCCAGCATTCCGCCGCGGCTCGGCGTCAGCAGGGCCAGCCCGAACAGCAACGCCAGGACCCATGGCAGGCTGACCTTGCGCAAGCCGAGAAGCACGAAGATCGTAGCGCCTGCGACGTGCACCGATGCTTCGCCGGGCCTGATCTCGAACATCGGCGTTCCCGACCATGGCCACTTCGGCACAGCGTCGTTGGTGTACTTGGCCAGGAGGAAGAGCGGTCCGCCGATCAGCCCATACAGCCACGCGAAGGACGCGTATCGGGCCACGAGGACGTCGATGCGGTGCGGCTGCTCCAGCAGGAGCGCGGTGACGAAGAACGCGAACAGCCCGTAGAAGACGAGCATGCTGTCGCGGATCGTGTCGAGGCCGTAGATGCCGATGTCGGGCGCGGCACGAATCACGATCAGGACCATCAACCCGGCGAGGATTTGGTTCTGCACCGGCACGAAGGTCGCGAGCACGCACCGTGTTCGGGTCCAGGCGACGAAACCGAGAAGCAGCAGGATTTCGCCCACGAAAAGGGGCGGCACGCCGAGATAGGCGAATCCCTTTCCCAAGACCGCATAGCCGAGCAGCGCAAAGCACCCGAATCGAAGATACGCGTCGCCGAAATACTGGGTCGGCCATCGCGACGCACGCGCCCGTCCGGTTGCATAGGTCATTTGCGCGAGACCTGCTCGAGTTCGATCGATCAAAGATCCGGCTCAGGATGCCACCGTGGCCCGCGCGGATCGGCGGAGCATCGGTGTCATTCCCGCGACCCGGAAGGGGGAGGCCCAATCCGGTTCGAGCCGCCGCCCTCGACCGATGAAGGCGGCGGCGGGTCCGCCGAACGCATCGGGTCCCGGACCGGGCCGATGCGGCGGGTCGGGCCCACGCTCCCATCGCGGGTCCGACCTGCCCGCGGCCGGATGGGATCAGACGGTGTTCTCGGCCCGACCGACCGTCCTGTCCCGGCGGATCAGCTGGGCCGTGGCCAGGGCGACGAAGCGCGGGATCATCGAGGCATAGCGACGCCATAGCCGCCTGGGCTCGGTTCCCAGGCGAAACGCCCATTCGAGTCCGTTCCGCTGCATCCAGCGCGGCGCTTGGCGCTTGGTGCCGGCGAGGAAATCGAAGGCGGCGCCGACGCCGATCAGCACCGGCGCCTCGATCCGATCCCGGTGGGCGCTCATCCAGCGCTCCTGCTTGGGCGTGCTGAGGCCGACCCACACGATGTCGGGCCTGCTCGCGTTGATGGCGCGCACGATCGCCTCGTCCTCCTCGGCGGTGACGGCGCCGAAGGGCGGGCTGAACGTGCCGGCGACGACCAGGCCCGGATGGGCGGCGCGCAAGGTCTCCGAGAGCTTGTCCGCGAGACCGGGGCCGCCGCCGAAGTAGTAGTGACGGTATCCGAGGGCCGGCGAGATGCGCGAGATCTCCCGCATCAGGTCGGGACCATAGACGCGCCGCACGCGGGGGCGGCCGAGCCTGTGGGCCATCCAGACCAGGGGCATCCCGTCCGGCGTGACCATGCCGGCGCTCGCATGGATCTCGCGCAGGGCGGCGTCGCGCCGGCATTCCATGATGCCGTGGACCCCGGTGACGCAGACGTAGTGGCGCCGGCGCGACCGGATCCAGGCATCGATCGTCATGACCGCATCCTGGAGGGTGATGGCGCTCACCGGAACGCCGAGGATCTCGACGCGCGGAGGCCTTGACGGAGCGCTCATGAGGCGGCCCTCAGAAGCGGGCTGACCGTGCCGCCCGGACCTGCCAGCAGCGCTTCGAAATAGGCGATGGTGCGCTTCAATCCGTCATCCAGAGCGACCTTCGGCGTCCAGTGCAGCAGGTTCTGCGCGCGACCGATGTCGGGGCAGCGCTGGGTCGGATCGTCCTGCGGCAAGGGTCGGTACACGATGGCCGAACCGGAGCCGCACAGGTCGATGATGCGGTGCGCGAGCTCGGCGATGGTGATCTCGACCGGGTTGCCGAGATTGACCGGGGCCTCGAGGTCCTGATCCATCGCCATCAGACGCACGAGCCCTTCGACGAGATCGTCGACGTAGCAGAAGGAACGGGTCTGCGATCCGTCGCCGTACAGGGTGATCGGCTCGCCGGTCAGCGCCTGGATGATGAAGTTGGAGACGACCCGGCCGTCCTGCGGATGCATGTGGGGGCCGTAGGTGTTGAAGATCCGCGCGACCCGGATCGGAAGCCGATGCTGCCGCTGATAGTCGAAGAACAGGGTTTCGGCGCAGCGCTTGCCCTCGTCATAGCAGGCCCGCGGTCCGGTGATGCTGACCCGGCCGCGATACGCTTCCGGCTGCGGATGGACGTCGGGATCGCCGTAGACCTCGCTCGTCGATGCCTGGAGGACGGGAATGCGCAGGCGCTTCGCCAGGCCCAGCATGTTGATCGCTCCCATGACGCTCGTCTTCGTCGTCTGCACGGGATCGCGCTGGTAGTGGATCGGGGAGGCGGGGCAGGCGAGATTGTAGATCTCGTCAACTTCGACATAGAGAGGAAAAGACACATCGTGCCGCAGAAGCTCGAAAGCCGATTGGTGGGCGAGCTCGGCGACGTTGCTTCGCGATCCGGTGTAGAAGTTGTCGACGCACAAGACGTCGTTGTTCTCCCTGAGCAGCCGGGCGCAGAGATGCGAGCCGATAAAACCCGCCCCTCCGGTGATGAGCACGCGTTTCTTCATTGTCTCCATCCCCGTACGATGATGTCGCGTCCTGCTCTCGATTGCCGATCACGTCTCCCGACCGATGCTTCGGACGCATCGGCTCGGAAACCCTGGCTGCTCGATCGGAGCGTGGCGGCCTTGAGCTTGCGCTTGCCGGACGCGGCGCCAAACCGTTCATCGGCAGGATGCCGAGCGTGAAACGCCACCCTTTCGCACTACTCCCGCTGACGGGCGTGTGCTTATGCGGCGCTCAGCTATGGTTGGTGCTCCGGCCTGAACCGGATCATCATTACATCAGAGATATCAGATATTTTTTCGATCAAGTTATATGGTATTACATAGTCTTATACGCTTGCGATGAAATTTTTTGTCCGAAAAAACCCGGAAATTCTTCCCCTCGATTAAGGCGGCTCGGTGGCGATGACTAGCCTTCGCGTTCTCATCTCTCACAACCGCTACCAGATCCGCGGTGGCGAGGACGCCGTCGTCGAGGGCGAAGCGGTGGCGCTCGCGCGGGCCGGCTGCCGGGTCGAGACCGTTCTCGTCAGCAACGACACCATCGACAGCCCCGTCGCCCGCTTGCGCGTCGCCATCGAGGCCGCGCACGCGCCGCGCGGGATCGCCCGTGTCCTGGAAGCGGTTCGCGACTTCCGCCCCGACGTCGTGCACGTCCACAATACGTTCCCGCTGGTTTCCCCGGCGGTTCATGCGGCGGTTCGCGCGGTCGGTCCCGCCACTGTGCAGACCCTGCACAATTACAGGATCGTCTGCGCCGGCGCGCTCCTCCTGCGCGACGGACGGCCCTGCGAGGATTGTATCGCGGGCACGCCGTACGCCGCGGCCGTCCATGGCTGCTACCGCGGCTCGCGGATCGGATCCCTCGCGGTCGCCCGCATGATCGCCCATCACCGCCGGGTGGGCACCTGGAAGCACGACGTCGACGCGTTCATTGCCCTGACCGGCTTCGCCCGCGATCGCTTCGCTCGCGCCGGCGTTCCCGCCGAACGGATCTTCGTGAAGCCCAACGGTCTCGCGGATCCGGGCCCCGTCTTCGACGGCCCGCGGCAACGCCTCCTGTATGCCGGTCGCCTCAGCGCCGAGAAGGGCCTGTCCGTGCTGGCCCAGGCCGCCGCGCAGGCAGGGTTGCCGGTCGATGTCGCCGGTGACGGTCCGATGCGATCGGAGGTCGCTGCCGGCCCCTGGCTCGTCCCGCACGGTGCTCTCGCACCGGCCGAGACGCAGGCGGCGATCGCGCGTGCCCGAGCCCTGGTCGTGCCCTCGCTCTGGTACGAGGGCCTCCCAATGGTGATCATCGAGGCGTTCGCCGCCGGCACCCCGGTGATCGCATCGCGCATCGGCTCGCTCGCCGAACTCGTCGAGGACGGCGTCACCGGCCTTCTCGTGGAACCCGACGACCCAGGGGATCTCGCCCGTGCCCTGAGGCGGATCTCCGGCGATCCGGCCGAGGCGCGGCGCATGGGACGTGCCGGGCGCGCGGTCTATGAGCAGCGCTGGGCCGAGCCGATCACGACGAAGGCCCTGATCTCCGTCTATCGGGCGGCGCTCGCGTCACGGTTTCACGCCCTGAAACGCGCGGCATCCGATCACGGTGGTCGGCACGGCTGCGGAGACGGCGCGTCGCAAGTCTTATGACGACGCAGAAGCCGCTCAAAGATGCGATTTCGCAGCACGCATCGGTATTATTGCCCAAAGAGCTGCGCCGCTGTCCCGAAGAATAGCGTCGAGCGAAGCCGAGGCACCGTAGGCTTTCGCGGTCGCGCCGGATGAACGCAGACGCGATTTCGAGATGATCCATTCGGGTCTCGACGGGAAGACAGGTCGGTCGCCATGCATGAGCTCTCTCGATGGGTCGGCCGCCTCGGCTCGGTGGTGCTCGCCGTCCTGGCGGTGATCGCGGTGGGATGTTCCGCCCACGCGCAGGACGCGGTCTATCGGATCTCGTCCGGCGACAAGATCACCCTGTCCGTGTTCGGTCAGCCGGAGCTGGCCGGGGACTACGTGGTCGGCGGCGATGGCAGCATTCTGCTTCCCATCGTCGGCGACGTCGCGGTCGCGGATCTGACGCTGCCCGAGCTTCAGAAGCGTGTGACGGAAAGGCTCGCCGACGGCTACTTCCATCAGCCGGTCGTGAGCGCCCGGATTTCCGAGATGCGGCCGATCTACGTGATGGGCGACGTCAAATCCCCGGGAAGCTATCCGTTCCGCTACGGTGCCACCGTCCAGAGTGCCATCGCCCTGGCAGGGGGATATGCGCTGCCCGAGCAGGCGCAGATCGGGCTGCGCACGGAGTTTCTCCTGGCCGAGGAGCGCGTGCGAGCGCTCGAGCTGACCCGCCGTACGCTCCTGGTCCGCCGCGCTCGCCTGTCGGCGCAGCTCAACGACGCGCCGAGCTTCGCGCTTCCCGCCGAGCTGACCGAGGACGATGGGACGCGCGCCCTCCTGAAGGCGGAACGCGAGATGCTGGAGACCCAGCAGAAGGCTCTGAAGGCCGAGGTCTCGCTGCTCGAGGAGCAGAAGCCCCGGCTCGAAGCGGAAATCGTGGGAAACAAGGCCCAGTCGGCTTCCGAGCAGGTGCAATTGAACCTGATCCAGGACCATCTTGCCGACTACAACAAGCTCATGAGCGACGGTCTCGCGCGGCGCTACACCGGGATCGAGCTCAAGCGCGAGGAAGCGCGCAACAAGGGAAACATCGCGCGCCTCTCCTCGGAGCTGGCCCGTCTCGAGCTGGGCATCGGCGATCTCGCCGTGCGCGTGCTCGACACGCGGAACACCTACAAGCGGCGCGTCATCGTCGAGTTGCAGGAGCTGCGCTCTCGCCTGGCCGAGGTCGAGACGAGCCTCCCCACGGCGCGGGAGGTCCGCGAAGCGCGCATCCAGCAGGGCGGCACCCTCGGCATCGCCACGTCGCAGGAATTGAACCGCAGCGCCTTCGTCACCCGGCGCCAGAACGGGAAGGCGGAGACCGTGCGCGTGACGCTGACCACGGTCCTTGCGCCGGGCGAGATCGTCGAGATCCGCCGGGACGGCGCAGCGTCGGATGCCATGGCGCAAGGCGGCGCGAGCAACGGCGTCGCCGCCAATGCCACGGCCTCCGACCGCGCAGCGCAACGCCCGACCACATGGACCTCCGCGGATCCGACCGACAAGTACCCGGGCGCTCTGCTTCGATAACCGATCGGCGCCGCGGGCATCGTCCGACCGCGTACCCGGCCCGACCGCGAGCGGCGCCCCGGAAGGCGCCACCGATGCCAGACCACCGGGCGGCCGAGCGGATGCTCTACGCCTCGAAGACGATCCGACAGCCTTCAACGACGAGGACGACATGAACCAGTTGCCGCGGTTCGATCCCCACCTCAGGGAGACGAGCGTCCGTGATCACTACGACGGCGTCGCGCAGTCGGCGATCAAGATGATCTTGCGTCGCCGCCGGCTCATCGGGGTGGCGCTGGTGGTCGGGTTCGTGATGGGCATCGCCGGGCTGATCCTCATCAAGAAGACCTATACCGCAGACGCCTTGATCCAGCTGACCTTCAGCCGCGACGAGCAGACGCGGACGGGATCATCGGCGCAATCGACCGGAACGGCGGTCGAAGCGTCGGCCCTCGTGGAGAGCGAAGCGCGCCTGCTCCGCTCCAGGGCCGTCGCCCGCCGGGTCGTCGCCCGCCTCAACTTGGCGGCAGACCCGGAGTTTGCGCCCGCGACCCCGTTCATCCTTCGTTTCGAAAGCTGGCTGCCCGACAATCTCCGCACCATTCGCCCTTGGCAGACGCCGTCCTCGGACCAGACGTTTCGCGAAGACCTGATCGCGCACGCACTTCTTCAGGGGCTCTCCGTCACCAACGACATTCGGTCCTACATCATCGGCGTTTCGTATGCTTCGGCCGATCCGGAGCGATCAGCGAAGATCGTCAATGCGTTCCTGGACGAATACATCAGCAACAACATGGAGACCGGCGTCAGGGCTGCCCAGCGGACAAGCGACTGGGTCGCCTCGCAGATCCGTCAGACCCGCGCGTCGCTCGACATCGCCGAGTCGGCCGTGAACGCGTATCGGCGCCAGTCGGGATTTCTCGAGCTGTCGACCGACGGCGGAATGCCACAGCAGCAACTGCAGAACCTCTCCGCCCGTCTCGATGCGGCGACCGCTTTGCGCCTGGCCGAGGAGGCGAGGGTCGCACACGCCAAAGAGGTCTTCGTCGCCGGAGGCGTTCCGTCCGCGGAAGACCTCGCCGGTGCTCCGGTGATCCGGGAACTCCTGGAGAACCGCGAGAAGCAGCGGAGGGAACTGGTGGAACTCGCCCTCAACGGACCGAAGCATCCCGGTCTCTCGCGCGCGCGATCCGCGCTCGACGACACGGAGACGCGCCTCCACGCGGAGATCGAGGGAGCGATCAAGGAATTGGACGGCCGCTTGAGATCCGCCGCCGACGCGGAGGCAGCGCTCGCGGCTCACATCAGGCAGACCAAGGACACCGCGATCGACTTCAAGAAGCGCGAGACCCAGCTGAAGAGCCTTCAACTCGACGCGACCTCGTTGCGTGACAGGCTGAAGGTGCTCACCGAAAGTTATGCCCAGGCCATCGCTGCAGCGGGCCTGGCGTCCACCAGCGCGCAGGTCGTGATGCGGGCCGAGGCGATCCCGCTTCCCTCGGGACCGAACCCGGTCGTGATCTTCGCCGTGGCGATGCTGGGCGCGACGGCGATCGGGATCGGCGGCGCCTACCTGCTGGAGAACCGGCACGACGGCCTCCGCTCGGAGGCCGAGCTGTCGGCCGAGACGCAGACGCCGTGCCTCGGCATGATCCCCGACCAGCCGAAGCGCCCGAAGCCGAGCGACAAGCGCCTTTTCGAGGAAGCGATCCGGTTCCTGGCGGCCTCGATCGACGTGCAGACCGCCGCCGCCTTCGGCCGCGTCCTCCTCATCACATCGTCGGTTGCCAAGGAAGGCAAGTCGGACGTCGGCCGCGCCCTGGCGACCGAGGCGGCCAGGAACGGCGGGAGAGCCCTCATCGTCGATGTCGCGTCGCGGTCGACCGAGGAAACAGGCACCCTATCCCTGCCGCTCGATGCGGCGGTGAGCGACCCTGATGCCTTCCTGAGGGATTTCGCCGACGATCCGGTCGTCCGTTTGGCAGCGCCACGCTGGATCGCTTCCGACGATCTCACCTGCATGCGTCTCGCAGCCTTCATCGAACGGGTGAGGTCCTCGTTCGAGATCATCATCCTCGAAGCTCCGCCGGTTCTGCAGTCGCTCGACTTTCTGCCGCTCGCAAGGCTGGCCGATCTGGTGGTTCATCTCGCCCGGTGGGGCACGACGCCTCGGGAGACCATCGCGGCCGCCTTCAAGCGGTTCGATAGCCTTTCGGTTCGCGTCTGCGGGACCTTGATGACCCACGTCGATCCAGCGACGAACCAGGGCGCCGGCAGGCGCGGTCGAGGCGCGTCGTCCTGGGACCGAAGGGACTCTGCCGCGAAAGGGCCCTTCCTCGGCTCCATCCGCTCGGCGATGAAGCGCACACGGGCTTCGCAGCTGCTGAAACACTGAGGATTCCGCGCTGCCCACGCGAAGGACGGCACGGCGTCGACGACCGTTCCGCGAGGCCGGTCGCTCTCCACGCCGCGAACGTCCGCGAGGCGAATGTTCCGGAGCCGCGCACCGTCCCCGTCGCCCTCGACCGCGACGGATCGGGCGCTCATTTGCGGCGTCTCGACCGGCCCCGACAGGGCGGATGGCGATGCCGAACCGATCCGACCTGTGCCGTCCCAGGGTCCCGGCCGACGAGGGCGACCGCGTGCCGGGCCCGGCTCAGGGCGCCCGGCAATTCATCGCATCGGCGGCCTCGGCGACGCTGAGCGACCGCCGGCGAACCTCGAGCGGGACGTCCGGTCGTTCCGATACCGCCGTCGCCTCGCGCCTGAGTGCCTGGTCGCACGCGCACGAGCGGTGCCCAGCCGCATCGTAGCAGGCGTCGTGGCGCTGGCAGGCGGCGTCGAGGGCGTCGGTCGGCGGCAGGTCGGCGCCGCGCTGGCCCGCACCGCAATAGTTGCCGTGAAACAGTTCCTTGCCCGTTAGCACGTTCGCGAGGTCGCCCTCCGGCGGGGGCGCCTCCTGCGGCGTGCCGCTCGGGTTCAGGTCGTTCGCCGGTCCGCCGGACTTGCTGGCCGACCCACGCAGCGTCTTGGGAATGCCCGATCGCGCATCGGGCTCTCCCAGACTTTCTCCGGTGCGGGAGTTCGGATCGGACAGGTCGGGAAGCGGCGGCGGCGGACCCGGCCTCGCCTCCTCAGAGCTCGTCGAACCCGGATCGTCCTCCGTCGTCTGCGCCACGGCACCGTGTGCCAGGAACACCGCCATGGAGAGGACCAGCGCAACCAGGGTTTTCAAGTCCGACTCCCGTGGAGCGAGGCGAGCACGTTGTTCGGCGCGCCTGGCCGGCGCCATCGGCCCTCCGAGACGGATCGCCTCGAAATCGAAGTCTCCGAACGCAAGGACGGTCCTCGCCTGGGTAGGGGCGGGACGCGGACCAGATACGGCGACGTCGAGGAAAGCGTTCCACGCCCTGTGCCGGAAAGCGCGATCGAACGGGACGACGGGGGGATCGCCGTCCCGACGATGTCGCTGCGCGTCGGCATGACCGCGACCGCGTCGAGCCCGCGGTGGATGCCAGAGAGCGGCCAGGCTCACCCGTTCGCCGGCACGGAGGCTGCCGACGACAGCCTGCCTGCGCGACGGATGGGAAGCGGGATGCCGGGCATCAGCCGGCTCGCCGACGCGGATTGCGCAGGCCGCACGTGGCTGCCGGCGAGGAAGCCACGATCAGAGATCACGCAAAGGTGAAGTCAGGCTTATCTAAGGTTGCCGATATCAAGCGGAACAATGCCCGAAGCCGTGCCGTTGCTTGGCGTCTGACGGCATGCCTCGGGCGCGTTGGGGTCTGCAGTTGGACGTCGAGAATTTCGAAGCTTATCACCGCCTCTACGGCGGTGTCGCCGACCTGTCGCGGATCGGCGCCGGCTTCAGCGCGCGCCTCAACGTCATCCGCCTCCCGCGCCTGGTGCTGCATGAACGGCGCGTGGAAGGCGTCTTGTCGAACCGCACCTGGGCGTGCGTCGGCCGCCACGGCTTCGATCACATCACGCTCCATCTCCTCAGATCCGGGGATTTCGTGTCCGGTCCGCCCGGTGCCGAGCGGCGGCTTCAGCCCGGCGAGGTCGTCGTGCTCGACACGAGCCGCCCCCACGTCTCCCGCATGACGACGCGCGCGGACCTGCTCTCGATTCAAGTGGCACGCGCCCACGTCGCGGAGGTGATCTCCGATCCGGCCGGGATCCACGGCACCGTCCTGCCGGCCGCGGCCTGCGGCCTGCTCACGGATTTCCTGGCCTCGCTCACGCGGCGATCCGCATCGCTGCGGCCCGATCCGTCGGCCCACGTCGCGGCGGCGGCGATCAACCTGCTGAGCCTAGGCCTCAAGGGCCTGCCGGCCTCGGCCGAGGCGCTTCCGGCCGAGGCGGGGGACGCGCTGCGGCGCCGGCGTGCCGAGGCCTTCATCGCGACGCGCCTGCCGGACCCGAACCTCGACGCGCATGCCGTCGCGGACGGGATCGGGATCTCGCGCTCCGTCCTGTACCGGGTCTTCGGCGTGGATGGCGGGGTGAGGCGGTTCATCCAGCAGCGACGCCTGGACGAGCTGCGCCGCGCCCTCCTGCGCCCCGGCGAGACGCGCCGTCTCGGAAGCCTCGCCTACGCCCACGGCTTCGCCACCGAAAGCCATTGCAGCCGCGCCTTCGCGGCGGCCTTCGGCCTCCCGCCGGGGCAGTTCCGGACCGAGCTGACGCGCCCGGATGCCGACGAGGCGATCGATCGCGAGGACAGCCTCATCGGCTTGGCCAGGGCGCTGTACTGACGATCGGCCCCAGCGCCAGGATCCGCGCACGCGCCGCATTGAGCCCGCGCGCGCCTGCGAAGGTCCGTGAAACCCGCTTGCCCGGCGCCACTTATCGCAGGGGAAACGGCGGGAGGAAACGGATGGCAGGCACGATCGACCGCGCGACGCTCGACCGTCTGATCGCCCTGGGGCGCGAGCGCGGGGAGCTGACCGCGAGCGAGCTTCAGGCGGCTCTGCCGGTCGAGACCTTCGACGTCGACGCCCTCGTCCTGGTGATGCTGGAATTGGAGGCGGCGGGGGTGAGCGTGGAGCCGGATGCGTTCGGCCCGCGCGCCGAGGCCGACGCCGCGCCGCGCCTGACCCTCGCGAGCCCGGAGCCCGGCGTGCCCCGCGTGATCGTACCGACCGGCGAGGGCGAGCCGGTCGCGGCCGCCGCGCCGGCGGCCGAGGCGGCGGAGCCCGAGGCCGACGAGACCGAGCCGGTCGGACGCGTCGTCCTGCTCGCCGGCCTCCTGGTCCTGCTGGTGCTCGGGACGATCCTGGTCCTGGCCTGAGATGCGGAGCGAGGCGGCCGGGCCTGTCGATCCGGTCCGCGCGCCATCGCGTTGGCTCCTCGGAGCCGGCGCCTTCGCGCGCCGGCCGCATCGTCGTTCGGCGTCAGGCGAGCTTGCGACCGTCGGCGGCGTAGCGGTCGATGGCCGAGGGCAGCTCGCGCGAGAGGCGCGACAGGAGCGCGGAGCGGCTCAGGCCGGTCTGCTGGGTCAGGTGGTCGAGGGTCTCCGGGCCGATGGCGCGCTCGAGATCGGCCTCGTGGATGTCGCGGTTGGCGCCCTGGTTGATCCAGGAATTCGCCGTCTCGCCGTGGCCGCCCTTGGTGAAGTGGTCGACGAGCTCGCTTAGGCCGCTGGCGATCAGGCCGCCGACGCCGGCCGAGCCGACGCCACCGAGGAGCCCGCCCAGGCTCGAGAGGCCGCCGCTGCCGGACGAGGTCGTGGAGCGGCTCGACACCGGCGGAATCGTCGTGTGCCCCGGCGTCGCATCATGCCCCTTCAGGAGCTCGGCGAGCTTGTCGCGGTTCTGGTAGCCGGCCACGGCCAGAAGGCCCAGCAGCGCGGTCATCGAGGGATAGCCCTTGCTCATCGGTCGTCCTTTTGGGTTGGAAGGTGGAAGGTCCGGCACCGGACCGGTGCTCGAAGGGAGCGGGAGCGCGCGCCGCCCGCCGATCCGCGAGGCGTCCCGCGCGCTCAGGATCGGGGGACCGGACCCGCAGCGTTGGCGAGCCCGGCGGGGTCTGCGATCACGGGCAGGGGTGACGGTCGCCGTCGTTGCCGAGGTAGGTCCCGCTGGCGGCATCGTAGGAGCGGAAGCGGCGCGCGCAGGCGGCGACCGCCTCGGGATCCGGGCCGCCCTGCACCACCACCGGCGCGGCCTGCGCCTGCGCGTTCGCGATGGCGCCGCCGATGATCGCCCCGGCCGCCAGGCCTGCGACGCCCGCGCCCACCGCCGCGCCGACGCCGGGCCCGCGACGATGGCCGTAGCCGCGTCCATAGCCGTAACCCCGGCCGTACCCCCGCCCGCCGCGCCAGCCGTGACGATGACCGAAGCGGCGATACTGCACGTAGCCGGTCGGCAGGTCACCGCGCACCAGCGCCTCGACGGGGGCGCTGGATGCCGGGGCGGCCTGGGCCGGCAGACCGACCAGGGTGGCGGCGACGGTGGCGGCGAGGGCGAGGGTCAGCTTCATCGTGGATCGTCTCCTGATGGGCGGGGGAAGGGGGATGCTTCAGTAGCCGCGGCGGTTCGGCGGGGCGGCGGCTGACGTAGGCGATGACCTTCGGGAGCAGAAAGGCGGTGAGCAGCTTGCGGATCATGGAATGCGTCTCCGATGGGATGGGTTCAGGACCTAGAACGGGACAGCCAGCCGACCGCGAAGGCGACGGCGGCGAGGCCGACCAGGGCGGAGACGCGGTTGTCGTCGGCGTAGCGCGCCGCCTGCCGGCCGTAGGACGATCCGCGCTTGCGGGCGTGGCGGGTGAGATCGCGGCCCTCGTCGATCCAGCGGCCGGCTTGGTCCTCGACCGCGTGGGCGAGGGCGCGCCCGTCGTCGAGGAGGTCCTCGGCCCGGTCGCGGGCGCGGCCGTAGGCGTATTGCGCGCCGCCGGCCGCCTGGTTCACGGCGCCGCGGACCTGGCGGCCCGGGTCGCCGGTGAGGCCGCCGAGCGCGCTCTGGGCACGGCCCTTGAGGTGGCGCGATGCGCCGCGGAACTGGTCGCCGTTCATGGATCTCTCCTGGCTTTCGAAGTATCGGGCGGCGGTCGGGCCCCGGTCGGGTCGCCCGCCGCCGTGCCGGATCAGCGCTTGCCGCCGACCTTGTCGACCAGCGACGACACGCCGTCCTTGGCCTCGCCGACGGTGCGCTGGGCCTCGCCCTTGAGCTCCTGGGCCTTGCCTTCGACCATCAGGCCGTCGTTGCCGGTGACCTTGCCGGCGGCCTGCTTGATGTTGCCGGCGGCCTCGTTGGCGAGGCCCTTCAGCTTGTCGGTGGTGCTGCTCATGGGATGGCTCCTTGCGCGGGAAGGGACGGGTTCGGGGGGGCCGGCCGGTCGCATGGACCGGCCGGTCGTTCGCCGAGCGTCGGGCTGAGCCGAGCTCGAGTTCAGCCGGGACTCGGCTCAGGCGCGGCGGGCGTCGTAGCCGGCGACCAGGGTCGGCGGCTTCGGGGCGCCGAGGCGGCCGCCGAGGAAGCCGGCGAGCGCGCCGAGGATCAGCGCGAGGGCGCCGTAGAACGCGCCCTGCGTGGCCGCACTGCGGGTGGCCTCGGCTGCGGCGGACGCCTTCTGCTTGGCGTCGGCGAGCGCGGCGTCGTACTGCTTCTCGTAGTTCTGAATCTGCGTCTTGGCCTGGTCGACCGGGATGCCCTGGGCCTTGGCCAGCGCGTCGGCGGCGCGGTTCTCGGCCTAGGCCTTCTGGGCCGGGTCGCCGGACAGCAGGGCACGGACCGCCGAGGCGGCGGCATCGCGCAGGGCCTGCGGGTCCTGGCCGGCCGCCTGCTGGCGCACCGACTTCTCGATCCCGTCGAGCGGGTTCGAGATCTGCGCCAGCGACGGGGCCGCCGCCTGCGCCGCGGTCTTCACGGTGCCGCCGACGAGCGAGCCGGCGCCACCGAGCGTGCTGGTCACGCCCGAGAAGGCGCCGCCGATGAGGCCGCCTGCGGCCGAGGTGAGCAGGTACAGCACGACGAGGGTCGTCACCGCCCAGGCGACGAGGCCGTGCAGGCCGGCAGCCCCCGTGACGGGCTTGCCCGAGAGGCGCCCGGCGATGAGCCCGCCGGCGAGCGAGGCGACGATGCCGGAGCCGACGAACCAGAGGCCGGCGCCGAGCGACAGGGTCGAGGCGGTCGGGTTGTCGACCGCCGGGCCGCCGACGCTGGACAGGCCGACGCCGACGCCGAGCATGTTGAGGATGACCTGGGTCACCAGCGCCGTCGCGGCGCCGGCGAAGATCGCGCCCCACGACACCTGGTTCAGCAGGACGGTTCGGACGTCGGCCGAGGCCGCGGCGGGAGGGGTCGCGAGGAGGGGGGAAGTGGACACGTACGGGTACTCCGGGTCGTCGGTCGTCCGAGAAGCTCGGTCGTTCGAGGGGTCGGTGGGTGGAGGCGGGATGAGCGGCCGCGCGAGCACGCGCGGCCGGGCCGATCAATCGCGGCCGTGGATCAGCAGGCCGAGGCCGTAGCCGAGGAGGCCGGCCACGAGCAGCGCGGCCATCGGGTGCTCGGCGATCCGGCCGGCGGCCTCGCGCCCGCCCTGGCGCAGGGACCGGGCGCCGGTCTCGTAGGCGTCCTCGGCCCGGTCGTAGGCGTTGCCGCCGGCGCTGCGGACGTAGCGCTCGCCGCGCTCGTAGCCGTCCTCGGCGGCGCCCTGCGCCCGGCGCGCGCGGTCCTCGACGTCGTCGGAGCCGACGAGGCTTCCGACCGCGTCGCGCACCCGGCCGCCGATGTCGCGGGCGGCGTCGGCGACGTGCTCGGCGGCGTCGCGCACGGTGTCCTTGGCCAGGCCGTAGAGGTTCTCGGCGAAGCCCTGCGCCTCGCGGGCGCGGCCCTCGACCGAGTCCCGCTTCGAGCCGGTGAGGTCGCCGACGGCGCCCTGCACCTTGCCGCCGAATTCCTTGGCGGCACCCGTGACCCGATCCGTATCAACCATGATGTTTGTATCCTGAGTTAAAAACGTTGCAGGAGGTGCGCAGTGTCGTCGATGCTACGTCTTGGGCCCGACGTTCGGTTTCACCGCATCACTCGGTAATTTCTGCTGAGCCTTGCCTTCGGTCTCGGCCTTTTCGTCGCCGATCAACTTGCCGATGGCTTCCTTGACCGAGCCCTTTATCTTTTCCGAAGCCTCGGATGACTTTTGTGCGCTCATCGGTGTCTCCGCAGCGACCGAGACGAAGTTCGTTGCCTGAGATGGTCCGCCGATCCGGCGGGACAATGATGCAGACGTACCAGTCGGGTAGTCTTTATTTCTCGGTCGGCGACAGCGGGAACCCGTTGTCCCGCCCCCAGACGATGGCCTCCGTGCGCTTGTGGACGTTGAGCTTCCGGTAGAGCGACGCGGAATGGTTGCGCACCGTGTTCTTGGAGAGGTTGAGGCGCTTGGCGATCGCCTCGTCGCCCTGGCCCTGGCAGATCAGGTCGAGGATCTGGCGTTCCCGGACGGTGATGTTCGGGGCGATGCCGTCCTTGTGGCCGGTCCCCGGTCGCCGGAGGTTGGCGAGCTTCTCGATCAGGCCGCGGCTGAACCAGGAGGTGTCGGCCATCACCGCCTCGACCGCCTCGAACATGTCCCGCTCGCTGCGCTTGCGGTCGGTTATGTCCTGCAGGACGAGCAGGGCGAAGACGGCGTCCCCGATCTCGACGCGCTCGGCCGAGGCGAGGCAATCGAGGTTCGTCCCGTCCTCGTGGCGCAGGCAGACCTCCAGACCGAGCACGAAGCCGGTGCGCAACAGGGCGGTCTCGAACTTGGACCGCGCCGCATCGTGGACCCACAGGCCGAACTCGGCGGGCGAGCGTCCCAGGACGGCGTCGGCGGCGTAGCCGAAGACGCGCGCGAAGGCGTCGTTCACGCCGGTGATCCCGAAGCCGTCGGCGCGCGCGAGCAGGGTCGGCACCGGCGTCAGCCGGAACGCCGTGGCGAAGCGCTCCTCGCTCTGGCGCAGCGCCGTCTCGGCCTTCTTGCGCAGCTCGAGGTCGGCGAAGGTGAACAGCATGCACGGCTCGTCGCCCAGCTCCATCGGCTGGCCGGCGACGATCACGAACCGTGTGCCGCCGT
>NZ_JAKSYA010000141.1:0-15553 GCF_022829485.1 Methylobacterium sp. J-059 | reverse complement strand
CCACGAGAGACACTCACTTACACACTCTTCCCATACACGACCCCCTCCCAATCTCCGGGCCGGCCGCCGGCCGCCGAGGACGCGCTCGCCGCGGCCCGGCGCTTCCGCGCGGCGGCGTTCTCCGCGATCCTGATCGACACCGCGCCGCGCCCGCAGGATTCGGCCCGCGCCCTGGCCGAGGCGATGGGCGCCCGCTATCTCCCGTTGCCGCAGGCCGACGCCCGCAAGCTCAGCGCCGCGGTGCGGGCGGCGGGCGCGGCGGCGTGACGGCTCGCATCGGCAGGTCCTTCAGGAAACCAGGTCCTTCAGGAAACCATGACACGCATGTCCGAGGACCGCCCGGACTGGGAGCGCGACGGGCGCGACTGGCCGCATCGCGACGCCAGCCGTTTCGTCGAGGCTTCCGGCCTGCGCTGGCACGTGCAGGCGATGGGGCCGGCCGACGCCCCCGTGCTGCTCCTCGTCCACGGGACGGGCGCGGCGACGCATTCCTGGCGCGGGCTGATGCCGGCCTTGGCCGGGCGCTTCCGCGTGATCGCGCCGGACCTGCCCGGACACGGCTTCACCGATCCGCTGCCGGCCGGGCGCCTGTCGCTTCCCGGCATGGCGTCCGCCCTGGCCGACCTGACGACGCAGCTCGGCGTGAGGCCGGTCGTGGCGGTCGGCCATTCGGCGGGCGCCGCGATCCTGGCCCGGACCTGCCTCGACGCGCGGCTGTCGCCGAGGCTTCTGGTGGCACTGAACGGCGCCCTCAAGCCGTTCCCAGGTCTTGCCTCGATCCTGTTCCCAAGCATGGCGCGGATGCTGTTCCTGAACCGGATGACGCCGAAGATCTTCGCCTGGACGGCGGACCGCACCGCGGTGCAGCGGCTGATCCAGGGCACCGGCTCGCGCCTCGACCCCGTCGGGCTCGACCTCTATCGCCGCCTGTTCCGGAAGCCCGCCCACGTCGCCGGAGCGCTCGGCATGATGGCGAACTGGAACCTCGACGCCCTTGAACGCGCGCTGCCGCGGCTCGGCGTCCGCACGCTGCTCGTCGTCGGCTCCGACGACAAGGCGATCGCGCCCGACACCGCCTTCGCGGTGCGAGACCGCCTGCCCGATGCCCGCGTCGAGCTGATGCGCGGCCTCGGCCACCTCGCGCACGAGGAAGCGCCCGAGCGCGTCGCCACGGCGATCCTCGCGGAGTTCGACGCCCTGACCGCAGCCGAGGCGCCGCGGTCCGCCTGAGCCTCAGAAAGGCCCTTGCCTGAGGTCGGCAATCGACCTTAGTGTCAAACCATGTTGACACTCGATGCGTCGGTACCGTTGACACATGCGGATCGCCGGCCCCACGCCGTCGTCGTGGGCAGCGGCTTCGGCGGGCTCGCCGCCGCGATCCGCCTCGGTGCCCGCGGCTACCGGGTCACGGTGCTGGAACGGCTCGACAAGCCGGGCGGCCGGGCCCGCGTCCACCGGCAGGACGGCTTCACCTTCGATGCCGGCCCGACCATCGTCACCGCGCCGTTCCTGTTCGAGGAACTCTGGACGCTGTGCGGGCGCCGCATGGCGGACGACGTCACCCTGGTGCCGATGCGGCCCTACTACCGCATCCGGTTCGACGACGGCGCCACCTTCGACTATTCCGGCGACCTGGCCGCCATGCGGGCGGAGGTCGCCAAGTTCTCGCCCGCCGACGTCGCCGGCTACGAGCGCTTCATGGCGCAGAGCGAGGCCATCTTCCGCGTCGGCTTCGAAGAGCTCGGCCACGTGCCCTTCGGCCGGATCCGGGACATGCTGCGGATCGCGCTGGACCTCGTGCGGCTCGGCGGCCACCGCAGCGTCTACGACGTGGTGGCGAAGTACATCCGCGACGAGCGCCTGCGGACCATCTTCAGCTTCCACCCGCTGCTGATCGGCGGCAGCCCGTTCCGGGCGAGCGCGATCTACTGCCTGATCGCCCATCTCGAGCGGCGCTGGGGCGTGCACTTCGCCATGGGCGGCACCGGCCGCCTCGTCGACGGCCTCGTCGGCCTGATCGCGGGGCAGGGGGGCACCCTGCGCTGCGACGCGGAGGTCGCCGAGATCACCGTCGCCCGCGGCGCGGCCACCGGCGTGCGCCTGGCCGACGGCACGACGATCGCCGCCGACATCGTCGTCTCGAACGCCGATTCCGCCCACACCTACCGCAATCTGGTCCCGGCATCGGCCAGACGGCGCTGGACCGATCGCAAGGTCGACAAGGCCCATTCCTCCATGGGCCTGTTCGTCTGGTACTTCGGAACGAAGCGGAAATATCCGGACGTCGCCCACCACACCATCCTGATGGGGCCGCGCTACCGCGCGCTGATCGACGACATCTTCCGCAGGAAGCACCTCGCCGACGACTTCTCGCTCTATCTCCACCGGCCGACCGAGACCGACCCGATGCTGGCGCCGCCGGGATGCGACGCGTTCTACGTGCTCTCGCCGGTGCCGAACCTCGCCGGCGGCCAGGATTGGGCGGCGCTCGCCGAGCCCTACCGCCGCCGCATCGAGGCGTCCCTCGAGGCGACCGTGCTGCCGGGCCTCTCGGCCGAGATCGTCACCTCGAAGGTGACGACGCCGCAGGATTTCCGCGACGATTTCCTGAGCTTCCGCGGCTCCGGCTTCGGGCTGGAGCCGGTGCTGACGCAGTCGGCGTGGTTCCGTCCGCACAACGCCTCGGAAGACGTGCGCAACCTGTTCCTCGTCGGCGCCGGAACCCATCCCGGCGCCGGCCTGCCCGGCGTCCTGTCCACGGCCCGCGTCCTCGATACGGTGGTTCCCGATGCGCGCGTCTTCGCCTGAGTCGCTTCCGGCCGCGTTCCTGGCCGCCCTGCGCCCGGCCTCGTCGCACGCGTCGGAGGCCGACCACGCCGCCTGCCGCGCCGCGATCCGGGCGGGGTCGCGCAGCTTCTACGCCGCCGCACACCTGCTGCCGCCGCGCGTCCGGCGCGCGGCCTACGGGCTCTACGCCTTCTGCCGGTTGTCGGACGATCTCGTCGACGACGCGGAGGCCGGCGCGGCGCCCGGGGCGGTGCTTCGGCTCGATGCACGGCTCGCGCGCATCCATGCCGGCCACCCCGCCGACGATGCCGCCGACCGGGCGCTCGCCGACGTCGTCGCCGACCACGCGATCCCGCAGGCGCTGCCGGCGGCGTTGCTCGAAGGCCTCGCCTGGGACTCCGAAGGGCGGCGCTACGCGACCTTGAGCGCGCTCTGCGCCTACGCCGCCCGCGTCGCGGCCTCCGTCGGCGCGACGATGACGCTGATCATGGGCGTGCGCGATGCCGACGTGCTGGCGCGGGCCTGCGACCTCGGCGTGGCGATGCAGCTCACCAACATCGCCCGCGACGTCGGCGAGGATGCGCGGGCCGGCCGCCTCTACCTGCCGCTCGACTGGCTCGACGAGGCCGGCATCGATCCGGACGCGTTCCTGGCCGAGCCGGTCGCGACGGACGCGCTGCGCGACGTGGTCGCCCGGCTGCTCGCCGCCGCGGACGTGCTCTACGCCCGCTCGGAGGCCGGCATTGGCGGCCTGCCGCTCGCCTGCCGTCCGGCGATCCGGGCCGCGCGCCTGATCTATGCCGAGATCGGTACGGAGATCGTCCGGAACGGGTTCGACAGCGTCACCCGGCGCGCCCGCGTCGGGGCGGGGCGCAAGCTGCAGCTGCTCGCCCGCGCCGCGCTGCCGCTCGGTGGCGGCACCGAGCGCGACGCGCCGAGCCTGCCCGAGACCGCCTATCTCATCGAGGCCGTGCCGACGCGCACGCCCTTGGCCCGCCCCTGGTGGGACATCCCGGGCCAGGCGGTGCGGGTGCTCGAGATGATTGAGGCGTTGCGCGAGCGTGAGGCGACGGGGCGCGAGCCGGCGTGAGCGACCCGCTCTTCGCCGCCTTCGACATCGGGCTGGTCTTCGCGCTCGCCCTCGGGCTGGCGATCTGGCAGCTCGTCGCGCTCAGGCGCGGCATCCGGCGGGACCGCGCGGCGGCGAAGGTGGACCGCGGAGAGTAGCTCCAGGAGAGTTCCGACCTGCGCATTTCCCTCCCCCTCTGCGGGGGAGGAAAGAAGGCCCGTTCACGCCATCGACGTCAGGATGCCCGGCCGGCGGCCGTTCCGCCGAGGTGGAACACCCGGTGGGGCACCAGCTCGCCGCGCTCGACGTCGCCCACCGCGACGAGGATGCCGCCGCAGGTCGCGAAGATCTTGCCCTCGACCGGCGCGTCGCGGCCGCGCAGGATCACCGACTGGCCGCGCATCAGGCGCATCGCCATGTCGCGCGAGACCGAGACGGAGGGGATCGCGTCGAGGGCGGTCTCGACCGGCATCAGGTGGGCGAGGCTGCCCTCGGGCCCGGCGGCGTCGAGCCCGGCGACGTTGCAGGAATCGGCCTCCGCGAACGGCCCGACCCGGGTGCGGCGCAGGGCCGAGACGTGGCCGCGGCAGCCGAGCATGCGCCCGAGGTCGCGCGCGAGCGCCCGGACGTAGGTGCCCTTGCCGCACTCGGCCTCGATCACCGTGCGGTCGGTCTCGTGCTCGACCACCGCGAGGCGATCAATCTGGACGGGACGCGCCACCAGCTCGACCACCTCGCCGTCGCGGGCGAGGTCGTAGGCGCGCTCGCCCTGGATCTTGATCGCCGAGTAGCGCGGCGGCACCTGCTCGATCGCGCCGACGAAGCTCGGCAGGGCGGCCTCGACCGCCGCGCGGGTCGGGCGGTCCTCGCTCGTCGCCACCGGGCGGCCCTCGGCGTCGTCGGTGTCGGTCTCGATGCCCCAGCTCACGGTGAAGCGGTAGGCCTTGCGGCCGTCCATCACGAAGGGGACGGTCTTGGTGGCCTCGCCGAGCGCGATCGGCAGGATCCCGGATGCCAGCGGATCGAGGGTGCCGGCATGCCCCGCCTTCTTGGCGTTGAAGGCGCGCTTCACCACCGCGACCGCGTGCGTCGAGGTCATGCCGACGCCCTTGTCGAGGATGACCCAGCCCGACACGTCGCGCTTCTTCGGCCGGTCGGGCCGCGGACCGCCGCGGGACGGGCGACGGCCCTCCTCGCTGCGGCGCTCGCCCGAAGACGGCATCTCGGGCGCGGAGACCGGATGCTCGGAGGTCGGGACGTCGTTCATGGAAACCTCGGTCGGCATCATGCTTTTTTACGTCAATCGGCGAAACGGAATCTGGATCGGTGCGCGCCCTCCTGCCGGTGCCGCGCCGCGATGGCGTCTTCGATCGGGTCGGGGCCGGCCCTCACGAGCGCCCCCCGCCGACCTCCGCGTCGTCCTCGTCCGGCGCTCCCTTGTCGAGGTCGCGCTGGACGCGCTCGTTGCGCAGCAGCGCGTCGATCCGCGCGGCCTCGTCGAACGTGTCGTCGCGCAGGAAGCGCAGCTCGGGGGCGAATTTGAGGTTCACCCGCCGGGCCACCTCCTGCCGGAGCGCCTTGCGGTTGCGCTCGAGCGCGGCGATCACCGGCGCCTCGTCCATGCCGCCGAGCGGCATCACGTAGGCGGTGGCGAGCTTGAGGTCGGGCGACATCCGAACTTCCGGCACGGTCACCACGTGGGTGCCGAGGACCGGATCCTGGATGTCGCCGCGCTGGAGCACCTCGGCCAGCGCGTGGCGCACGAGCTCGGCGACGCGCTGCTGGCGCTGGGTGGGGCCGTTCGGGTTGGGTTTCTGAGCCATGGTCTTCTGCGGTCCGGCACCGGGTCGTCGAGCAGACGAGGCAGGACTGGAGTACGAAAAAAGACGGCCGCGGCAGGAGCCGCGGCCGCCGTGTCGATGCGCTGTCGAACGCGATCAGAGCGTGCGGCGGATCTCTTCGACCCGGTAGCACTCGATGGTGTCGCCGGCGCGCATGTTCTCGAAGTTCTCGAACGCCATGCCGCAATCCTGGCCCGACGTGACTTCCTTCACGTCGTCCTTGAAGCGCTTCAGGGTCGAGAGCTTGCCCTCGTGGATCACCACGCTGTCGCGGATCAGGCGGACATGGGCGCCGCGCTGGACCACGCCGTCGGAGACGCGGCAACCGGCGACCTTGCCGACCTTCGAGACCTCGAAGATCTCCTGGATGAAGGCTTCGCCCAGGCGCTCCTCGCGGAGCGTCGGAGGCAGCATGCCCGACAGGGTCGCTTTGATGTCGTCCACGAGGTCGTAGATGATGTTGTAGTAGCGGATCTCGACGTCGTTGCGCTCGGCGAGCTCCCGCGCTTCCTTGTGGGCACGGATGTTGAAGCCGATCACCACCGCCTTAGAGGCGGTCGCGAGGGTCACGTCCGACTCGGTGATGCCGCCGACGCCGGCGAGCAGGATCCGGGCCGAGACCTCGTCGTTGCCGAGCTTCTCCAACGCGCCCGAGATCGCCTCGACCGAGCCCTGCACGTCGCCCTTGATGATGACGGGCAGCTCCTTGCGGCCGGCGCCTTCCTTCAGGTCGCGCATCATGTCGACGAGCGAGCGGTTGGCGCCGCCGGTGCGGGCGTTCTGGCGCTCGCGCTTCGTCCGGGCACGATACTCCGTGACCTCGCGGGCGCGGGCCTCGCTCGGCACCACGATCACGCGGTCGCCGGCATCCGGCGTGCCGTTGAAGCCGAGGACCTCCACCGGGACCGACGGTCCCGCGTACTGGATGTTCTCGCCCTGGTCGTCGATGAGCGCGCGGACGCGGCCCCATTCGGCGCCGGCGACGACGATGTCGCCGGTGAACAGGGTGCCGCGCTGCACGAGCACGGTCGCGACGGGGCCGCGGCCGCGATCGAGCTTGGCCTCGATGACCGTGCCCTCGCCGTCGCGCTTCTCGTTGGCGCGCAGGTTCATGATCTCGGCCTGCAGCTGCAGGCCCTCGAGCAGGTCGGGCAGGCCGTCGCCGGTCTTGGCCGAAACCTCGAACTCCAGCGTCTCGCCGCCCATCGACTCGACCTGGATGTCGTGCTGGAGCAGCTCGGTGCGGACCCGCTGCGGGTTCGCCTCGGGCTTGTCAATCTTGTTGATCGCCAGGATCAGCGGAACGCCCGCCGCCTTGGCGTGCTGGATCGCCTCGATCGTCTGGGGCATCACGCCGTCGTCGGCCGCCACCACGAGCACGACGATGTCCGTCACCTTGGCGCCGCGGGCGCGCATGGAGGTGAAGGCTGCGTGGCCGGGGGTGTCGATGAAGGTGATCATGTCGCCCGACGGCGACGCGACCTGGTAGGCGCCGATGTGCTGGGTGATGCCGCCAGCCTCGCCCTCGACCACGTTCTCCTTGCGGATCGCGTCGAGGAGCGACGTCTTGCCGTGGTCGACGTGGCCCATGATCGTGACGACCGGAGGACGGGGATCGAGATCCTCGTCGAGATCCGGCTCGTCGGAGGTCAGGCCCTCTTCCACGTCCGACTCGGCGACGCGGCGCACGGTGTGACCCATCTCCTCGGCGATGAGCTGCGCCGAATCCGAGTCGATCACGTCGGTGATCTTGTGGATCTCGCCCTGCTTCATCAGCAGGCGGATCACGTCGACCGCCCGCTCCGACATGCGGTTGGCGAGCTCCTGGATCGTGATCGTCTCCGGGATCGTCACCTCACGCGACAGCTTCTCCTTCTGCTCGACCTGCCGGCTTCCGCTCATGCGCTGCTGGCGACGGCGGAAGGAGGCGATCGAGCGGGTGCGCTCGTCCTCGCCGGACGTCGCTGTCGCGATGGTTAGGCGGCCGCGGTTGCGGTCGCCGCCGGGCTGCTTGGGCGTCTTCGGCGGCGTGATGATCTTCAGCGGCATGCCGGGACGGCGGATGACGCGCTTGGTCTCGCTCTCGTCCTCGTTCGCCGCCGGGCGGCCGGCCGGACGCGCAGCGGTCCCCGCGGGCCGTGCCGCGGTGGTCGGGCTCGCGCTCTTCTCGGGCTCGGGCGCCGGGGCGGGGCGCGCCATGAAGTTCAGGTTCTGCGGCTTGCGCACGTCCGCGGTGATGGTCTTGCGCGGCTCGGCCGGGGTCGGACGCGCGGTCAGCGGTGGCCGTGCGGCGGCCGGCGCAGGACGCGCGGCCCCGGCGGCGGGACGCGCCGCCTGCGGAGCGGCAGGCGTCGCAGCCGCGGCCGGACGCGGAGCCGGTGCGGGCTTGGCGGCCGCGGGCGCGGCGGCGACCGGAGCGGCCGCAGGCGCGGCGACCTGATCGGAAGCTTGCGCCGGCGCGGCGGCAGGCTCGGGCGCCTTGGCCGGCGCCGCCTCGGCGGCGGCACGTGCCTCGGCGGCGGCAGCGGCTTCGGCGGCGCGCTGCTTCTCCTCCTCCTGGCGACGCGCCTCCTCGGCGCGCTTGGCGGCGGCGGCAGCCTCGCGCTCGCGCTCCTCGGCTGCGGCCTGGGCGCGCTGCGCCTCGGCGGCGGCCTCGGCCTGGCGGCGGGCTTCCTGCTCGCGGCGCTGCGCGTCGGCGAGCGCTGCGGCGCGCGCCGAGCTTTCCTGCTCGCTCAGCGTGCGCAGCACGACGCCGGACGCGGACCGCTGCGCCGGGCGCGGGGCGACCGGCGGCGGAGGCGGGGCGACCCGTGTCGGGGCCGCGATGGGGGCGACGGGCGCCGGCGCCGCGCCGATCACGCGGCGCTTCACCGTCTCGACCACGACCTGCTTGGAGCGGCCGTGGGAGAAGCTCTGGCGCACGGTCCCCTGTTCGATCGGGCGCTTCAAGGAAAGCGGCTTCGCAGGAGTCTTGCTCAGAGTCTTGTCGCCCGGATTATTCGTATCGCTCATTCAGCCTGAACCCTGAGGGTTTCCATCGTCGCGTGAACCGGCAACCCGCGGAGCGCCGGCCTGATCCGTCACGGCATCGTCTTGCAGAGGGGGAGCATCCCCGCCGTATCCGGCGGATCCGCGCTCCTCGATCGCCGCGGCGACGCCCTCGAAGGAGCGTAGCCGACGCCAACGCGCCAGGCAGCCGGCGGCCCCGACTCCTGCGACGAGCGCAGCGTGTATCACATGATCCCGACCCAAGGCCATGTCCAATTCGTCTTCGGACAAGTCGTCAACGATCGGTATGCGGGATATGGCATCGCCGTGCCGCCGGTGCAATGCCGCCGCGATCTTGCGGCGACCGTCGGGCGCGGCGTCCGACGCATGGATCACGGCAGCGACGCGCGGCTGCGCGCCGATCGCCGCCTCGACCTTGGTGAAGCCGGTCACGATGCAGCCGGCCTTGTTGGCCAGCGCGATCGCCTGCCGCAGGTCGGCCCGCAACCCCTCGGCGATCCGGTCGGGCAGGTCGGCGGAGGCTGTCGCGCCTTGCGTCTTGAACGCCCGGTTGAACGCCCGCTTCCTCACGGCCGTCGCGACGTCCTCGCGGCGCGCGCTGACCCAGGCGCCGCGGCCGGGAAGCCGGGCGCGCAGGTCCGGCACGACGGCGCCGTCCGGCCCGAGGACGAAGCGGATCATCGCGTCGGGCGCCTGCGCGGTGCGCGTGACGATGCAGGTGCGCAGCGCGCCCTGTCGGCCACGATTCGGCCCGGCATCGAGGACGACGTCCTCGACGCCCTCGTCAGCCGGCGGCTGAGCGGCCTGAATCATCGCCCGACCTCGCGTCGTCAGTTGGCCTCGGCCTCGGCGGACTCCGCCGCGTCCTCGGTCGCCTCGGGCTCGGGCAGCGCCTCGATCCAGCCGGCGCGAAGGCGGGCGGCCATGATCATGGCCTCGGCCTCGGCGCGCGAGACCTCGAAGCCGTCGAGGTAGCCGGCGTGGCGCTTGGCCTCCGGCCCGCGGCCCTCGGTGTAGCCGACGAGGTCGTCGGTGGCGCAGCCGGCCAGATCCTCGATCGTCTTCACGTCGTTCTCGCCGAGCGAGACCAGCATCGGCGTGGTCAGGCCGTCGATCTCGCGCAGCTCGTCCTGCACGCCGAGCTCGGTGCGGCGGTCGTCGTGCTCCTGCTCGATCCGGGCGAGGTGATCCTGGGCGCGGGCCTGGATCTCGGCGCCGGTCTCCTCGTCGAGGCCCTGGATCGAGGACAGCTCTTGGATGTCGACGTAGGCGATCTCCTCGACGTTGCGGAAGCCTTCCGCCGCGAGCAGCTGGCCGACGGTCTCGTCGACGTCGAGCGCACCCATGAACACGGTGGTGCGCTCGGCGAACTCCTTCTGGCGGCGCTCGCTCTCCTCGGCCTCGGTCAGGATGTCGATGTCCCAGCCGGTGAGCTGCGAGGCCAGGCGCACGTTCTGGCCGCGGCGGCCGATGGCGAGCGAGAGCTGGTCGTCGGGCACCACGACCTCGATGCGGTCGGCCTCCTCGTCGAGCACCACCTTGACGACCTCGGCCGGCTGCAGCGCGTTGACGATGAAGGTCGCCTGGTCCTCCGACCACGGGATGATGTCGATCTTCTCGCCCTGGAGCTCGCCGACCACCGCCTGGACGCGCGAGCCGCGCATGCCGACGCAGGCGCCGACCGGATCGATCGAGCCGTCGCGCGAGATCACCGCGATCTTGGCGCGCGAGCCCGGATCGCGGGCGACCGCCTTCACCTCGACGATGCCGTCGTAGATCTCCGGCACTTCCTGGCCGAAGAGCTTCGCCATGAACTGCGGATGCGAGCGCGACAGGAAGATCTGCGGGCCGCGCACCTCGCGGCGCACGTCGAACAGGTACGAGCGGATGCGGTCGCCGGGGCGGAAGGTCTCGCGCGGGATCATCTCGTCGCGCCGGACGATGCCCTCGCCGCGGCCGAGGTCGACGATGACGTTGCCGTACTCGACGCGCTTGACGAGGCCGTTCACGATCTCGCCGATGCGGTCCTTGTACTCGTCGAACTGGCGGTCCCGCTCGGCGTCGCGCACCTTCTGGACGATGACCTGCTTGGCCGACTGGGCCGCCACGCGGCCGAAATCGAACGGCGGCAGGGTGTCGGAGATCACGTCGCCGACGAGCGCGCCGGGATTGTAGCGCCGGGCCTGGTCGAGGGTGATCTCGCGGGCGTCGTTCTCGACGAGGTCGACCACGAGGAGGTGGCGGGAGAGCCGCAGCGCCCCGGTCTTGTTGTCGATCTCGGCGTGCACGTCGGTCTCGGCGCCGTAGCGCGAGCGGGCCGCCTTGGCGATCGCCTCCTCCATCGCGTCGATCACGATGGAGCGATCGATCACCTTCTCGCGGGCGACCGCGTCGGCGATCTGCAGGAGTTCGAGCCGGTTGGCGCTGACGACGGCCATCTGTGTCGGTCCTTCTCTTGGGGTGCCGCCCCGGTCGCCGCTTTGCAAGCGGGGCGGGCGGCGATGCTCTAGTGAAGCGAGTCGCGGTCCTTCAGGCGGGCCGCCTTGGTGGTCACGGGCTTCTTGGGCGCGTCCGAAGCGGGCTTCGGCTTGGCCGCCTTGGGCTTGGCGGAAGCCTTCTGCCGCTTCGGGAACGGCGCCGGCGGAAGGGCCGG
This sequence comes from Methylobacterium sp. J-059, assembly GCF_022829485.1. Lineage (NCBI taxonomy): Bacteria > Pseudomonadati > Pseudomonadota > Alphaproteobacteria > Hyphomicrobiales > Methylobacteriaceae > Methylobacterium > Methylobacterium sp. J-059. Next base: position 4,194 of record NZ_JAKSYA010000141.1, on the reverse strand, counting down.
GGCGTCTTCCGCCTCGTCGTCGTCGAGCGCCTCGTCGAGGTCCTGCACCGGGCCTCCGCCGCGCCGCAGCGACTCGCGCACGAGCTCGTCCGTGAGCACCAGATGCGCATCGGCGAGGTCGCGCAGCGGCAGCGAGACCCGGCTCGGCAGGCCTTCCTTGACGTCGGGCAGGTCGACCGGGACGGTGAGCGCCGCCGCGTCCGGCTCGCCGATGATCCCGCGGAAGCGCTTGCGGCCGCCGAGCGGCACGGCGAGCTCGATCTTGGCCTCGTAGCCGGCCCAGCGGGCGAAGTCGGAGACCCGGACCAGCGGACGGTCGATGCCGGGTGAGGAGATCTCGAGATAGTAGGCGATGCCGACCGGGTCATCGAGGTCGAGGATCGGCGAGATCGCGCGGCTTACGGTCTCGCACTCGTCGATGGACATCGAGCCGTCCGGCCGCTCGGCCATGATCTGCACGGTGCAGCCGTTCGCGCTCGACACCTTGACCCGCACGAGGCGGAAGCCGAGCCCCTCGATCGGACCCTCGATCACCTGCGCCACGCGCGCGGCGACGCCGGTCTCGCGGACCAGACGCTTCTCCGTCGGCTCAGCCGACGGCTCGGGCGAGGGGACGGCGGTCGGCTCTGACATTACTGCGCTCAGGATCGGGCTCGCTGATGGGGCGGCGCTCCGGAGGACAGGAGAGGGGCTTGCGGCAATAAAAAAGAGCGGACCCGGTGGGGCCCACTCCCGAACCGCAGCCTCGCGACTGCAACCAGAACTGATGAGGAACGATCTAGCGGGTGAACGCGAAGAATTCAAGCGTTTTCCGGCTGCGCGTCGCCTCGACCCGAAGCAGCCGGACGACCCGGGAATCGCTCGAGGAGCGATCCTGGACCGTGGAAGGGCCTCTGTGAGGTCGGATCGACGGTCGCTCAGGCCAGCCCCTCCTCGATGGGAAACGGCGTCGGCTCCCACCAGCGCTCGGCCTGGTGGAAGCGCGCCGCCTCGGCCTCCCAGCGGTGAAGGATCGCCGCGATGGCCGCGCGGTCGCCGGTGCGGAGCGGTTCGACGATCTCGAGGATGCGGCGGCGGCAGCGCCGGTAGTCGGTGCAGCGGCCGGCCTTCTCCCAGGCCTCGATGGCGCGCTGCGTGCGCGCGCCGCGCTTGGGATAGTCGAGGATCTCGGGCGGCTCGTAATCGCCGTAAGTGTCGCTCTCGTACCACCGCCAGATCCGGCCCAGGAACTCGCGCGCCTCGTCCAGCGCGCCCTCCGCGAGCGCGATCGCCATGCGCTGCTGGTCGTAAAGGCCGCGGCTCGGGACGATGTGGCTTCGGTAGAAGTCCAGGTAGGCGTGGTGGTCGAGGGCCATCGGGCGCAGCAGCGGCAGGACCTGCTCCTCGACCGCGCGCGTGAAGATGCGGCCGATTTCGGGATCTGCCCACGCGAAGTCCCCGACCGTGGCCGCCCAGGCGGCAAGCTGGGGAAATTCCGGCCTGCGCTCGTAATCGGGCTGGAGGAAGTAGTCCCGCGTGAAGGGGGCAGGTAGGGGCTCGCGTCGGAACCCCTCGGAAAAACTGCCGACATTCCAATCCCAGTTCGCGCCACTCCAGTACAAGGGCGCGATACTGAACCTGGGCCAAAATACATCGGCAGACCTGCCGCGATAGATGTAGATCTGCGCGATACAATGGCGGATCGGGCGGATCCAGATCGCATACGGATTCACTTGGACCCAATCCGGATTGTGCTTCAGCACGTCTCGAAAAATTCGAGCCAACTGCTTCTTGGTGGTCATCGCGACTCCCGCATCTGTATGACGATGATCCGCTGCGTTTTGGGGAACAGCATCTTGGCCCTGGTCGCGTAACGCACCGAATCGGACCAACCGAGGCCGCGAAGCCCCGTCTTGTAGTCGTAGACGCAGGCGACGGTCGGCTGTGGGCTATGAAACTGGTCAAGGCGGCTCGTGCCGGACTGACCATACGAGCCTTCGCCTCCAGTCTTGAGAATCGACAGCTCCGATTTGAAATCGGCGATGTTCTGGGCTTTTGCCCAACGATCCATCAGCACGTGGATCGCGGTGCCGATGGCTTGCGGCGTTCGATACGCGCCACTTTGTCGAACCGCCGTGGCGACCGCGTCGAGCTGGGTCTGGATCTCACCGGTCTTCGGGCAGGCGGCGTCGAGGGATGCCTGGTCGAGCTGACCGACCCAGATCGCCGGCATGTGCTCGAAGTCCTCGGCGCCACGGAACTCGTGCGCCGTGGTGCCGAGGACGGTGCCGTAGCGACCCCGCTGCGCCGAAAGCGTCGCGAAGAGCGTGCCGGTGAGCTCGAGCGTCCGTAGGACCCGAACGGCTGCCAGGGCGAGCGGAACCGCCTGCAGGAAGGCGGGCTGCACCGTCGCGTCCGGCTCGGCACCGTTCGCCGTGAAGGTGCTGCGCCCCAGGATCTCGCCGGAGACGCCGTCGCGGATCGTCTGCGTCGCGCCGAGGGTCTCGAAGACCCGGCTCTCGCCGTCCGGCGCGGTGACCGCGTGCTGCTCGTCGAAGTCGCGCCGGCCGGCGCGGATGCGGATCGAGAGGATGCGGGTGCCGTCGTCGAGACGGGTCTCCTCGCGGGTCTGGGTGGGCTCGGCTGCGGGCATCTGTGCCCATTGCGGCTTGATCAGCCGCAGCACGTCCGGATCGACGGCGTTCCCATCCCCACCGCCGCCGGCAATCCATTGCCCACCGTTAGGCTGACCGAAAGGAGCGCGCGGCTGGTCGGACCAATCCTTTCGCCGGAGTACCTGCTCCAGGCGGAGCAGCTTCGTGTCGAGGGAGAGCCCGGCCAGAAGCCCCTTCAGTTGCCGGACCTCTTCACCGATCCTCGGTTGTCTGGCCATGGCATCGATCCGAATCGCCTTCGATGAGGATCATTTACCGGAACAAAGCGGGAATGTACAGTTTATTTTCCTATTTTAAATTCGCTTATGGACTAAGCTCCTGGGCCGGATCGGCGTCGGGGGAGGGAGACACGAAAACCGGCACGGAGCCGACGCGGGTCCGGCTTTCGGGCGGCCAACCCTTGCGTCTCGACCTGGGCCGCGCGCCGGCGCCCGGTGCGCCGATCGGGCAGCGCCCGGACGGAACGCTGTGAGATCTGCCTCAGCGCGAGGCCGCCGCGTAGGACACGACCGGCGGAGTCAGCTGCGCGGTCCGTTCGGTCCGCGCCACGGCGACGATCCACACGGTCAGCACGATCGCGACGAGAAGGTCGCGCAGGCGCAGGCGTCGCGGCGTGGCAGGCGAATCCGGCATCGAATCGATCGGCTCCTCGAACGGGAGCGACATCGTGCGACGCGCATGTTTCTGCTTGATGTGGGAAATTCACCCACAGATTGGTATCGCAGCCTCGTCACCGCACGGGCAAGGCGAAGACGGTGAGCTGGCCGCCGAGCGCGGTATAATCCGACAGTGCCGCGTACCCGCCGACCGCGCCGGCGCCGTCCGCCGGGTCGGTGAGGCCGGCGGCCAGGCCGATCCCGGCCCAGCCGCCGACACCCGAGAGCACCGCCACGTACTGACGGCCCCCGTGCCGGTAGGTCATCACGTTGCCGACGATGCCCGACGGGGTCTTGAACTTGTACAGCTCCTCGCCCGTCGTCGCGTCGACGGCCTTCAGGTAGCCCTCGAGCGTGCCGTAGAAGACCACGCCGCCGGCGGTGGCGAGGGCGCCCGACCAGACCGAGAACGGCTCGGGCAGGGACCATGCGATCCGCCCCGCGACGCCGTCCCAGGCGACGAACGCGCCGGTGCGGGACTCGCCCGGCGGCGGCTGCAGCCCGACGGTGGCGCCGACATAGGGCACGCCCGTCGTGTAGGTGACGTGGAACGGCTCGTAGCTCATGCAGATGTGGTTGGTGGGCACGTAGAACAGCCCCGTGCCGGGCGAGAACGCCGCCGGCTGCTGGTTCTTCGCCCCGATCGCGCCGGGGCAGATGCCGGTGGTGGTCTCGTCCTCGCCGGTCCGCTCGGGCGAGTAGCGTTCGGCGACGATCGGCCGGCCGTAGCCGGGGGACGCCCGGTCCATATCGACCTTGGAGGCCCAGTTGACGACCGGGTCGAACTTCTCGGCGACGAGGAGTTCGCCGGTGGCGCGGTTGAGTGTGTAGCCGAAGCCGTTGCGGTCGAAGTGGGTCAGCAGCGGGGTCTCCTTGCCGCCGAC
>NZ_JAKSYA010000140.1:0-11504 GCF_022829485.1 Methylobacterium sp. J-059 | reverse complement strand
GACAACTTCCTCGCCAGCGTCAAACTCGCTGCCGTCCGGGTCTGGCTGCGAACTTTATGAGTCCGCGACCTAGTCCGAGGTCTCGCGCGGCGCTGTCCCAACGCGGAAAGGAACGATGTGACGGTCATGTCCGGCCTCGTTTCAGGCGGCTGCGGCGGGTGCGAGCGCGATGTCGAGATGGACCGGGTTGTGAAGGGTGTTCGCCACTGCCGACCATAGAACCGTATGCCTGACGAGCGCCGCCAGTGCCTTTCGGGACGCATCGGCGTCCATCCTCACCGACACCCGGATGCTCTCGAAGCCGATGGTCCTCGGTTGCCGGTCGCCGCCGCCCCAGACCGAGGTCATGTGGATGTCGGCTTCGACGTCGAGTTCCAGCGAGCGGATCCGGATGCCCTGGGCGAGGGCGTTGGCGTGGATACCGATGGAAAGGCATGAGCCGAGGGCCGCGAGCAGGGCCTCGGAGGCGTTCGGGGCGGCGGCCTCGCCGAGCGGGCCCTCGGGCGCGTGCTCCGTCACCGGCTGCGGCGGCAGGTCCCGGATGTAATTGAGCTGGCTCAGCCTTCCTTGCGCCACAGTGCGGCAGCGCAGGGTCCGGACGGCGGTCGGGTCGGCCTTGCCCTGGTGGATCACCGTCTGGAGTTCGCGCTTGTCGATGGGGGCGGCGGCTCCAAGACCTGGTTTGACGGGTGGTGGTGCCATCGAATTCTCCAGGAAGGAAATAGTGGCCAGGAGAATTCTCGGATGGCGAAAATATTTCCTGCGTGGTGATTTCCTGCCATTCAGCATAGGCTCATCCGCGACGAAGTCGGCCACCAAAGCTGACGAGGAGGAATGCGAAAACGGATCGCGGGGAGCACATGCTGGACTGGGACGACCTGAGATTTTTTCTGACGCTCGTCCGGCACGGCAGCCTTTCAAGCGCCGCCAAGGTGCTCCACGTCTCGCAATCGACCGTGGGACGGCGCCTGAACTCGCTGGAGGCGACCCTTGCGGTGCGCCTGCTCAACCGGACCCCCGACGGCTACGTGCCGACGCTGGCCGGGAAGGAAGTCCGCGAGAAGGCCGAGCGTCTGGAAGCCGAGGCCTTGGCCCTTGAGCGGGATGTCACCGGCCGCGACAGCCGTCTGCGGGGGCTGGTCCGGGTGACCTGCGCCGAGACGATGGCCGCGCACCTGCTGGCACCGAGCTTCGCCGGCCTGCACGCCAGGCATCCCGACATCATGATCGAGCTGATCCCCAACCCGAGGGAACTCAGCCTGGCGATGCGCGAGGCGGACATCTCGGTCCGCATGCGGCAGCCCGAGCAGAACGACCTCGTGGTGCGGCGCATCGGCGGCATCGCCTTCGGCCTCTACGCCACGTCGGATTACATCAAGGAACGGGGCGACCTGAACTTCGCCGAGGGCTGCCCGGACCATCACCTGATCACGCAGATGGAGGACAGCCAGGAGATGACGCAGTCGGCTTGGCTGACCGAGATGGCCTCGATGTCCCGTGTCGTCCTGCAGACGAGCAGCCACGAGGCCGCCGTGCAGGCCGCTGCCAGCGGCGGCGGGCTCGCCTGCCTCGCCCGTTTCCGAGGGGACGACGAGCCCAGGCTGATCCGTATGGACGTGCCGACGGAACCGCCCAGCGCCGACATCCTCCTGCTGGTCCACAAGGACAATCGCGACACGCCGAGGATACGGACGGTGCTCACGCACATCACGGAAAGCCTCCAGGCGCTCGCCCACCTCCTCCAGCCACCGGGCGCGAACGAGGAGGACGTGCGGGCCGTCGGCGCCTGACAAGGCGCCTTCACCCACCGACGTGGGCCGGACTTGATCCAGAACAAAGTATCGAGGGGGCCGAAGGGGCAAACCCGGGGGATGAACGGGGCGAGCAGTCTTTGGGCGCCCGACAACCCGGAACACGAACATGCAACGGCCAGCCAGATCCATCGCCCTCGGGGCGGTCGTTTCGCTCTCCCTGATGGCCCCGCTCCGGGCCGCCGAGGAGCCGAAGGCCGGACCCATGGCGGAGACGGATGCCAAGCCGGCGCAGGCCTGCCTCGACCACCTCAAGGCCTTCGACGCCCGGATGGAGAAAGACGGCTACTGGCTTGGCGGGTCGGGCTACGGATACGGCTATCCCCTCGGCGGATACTGGTTCGGCGGCTTGGCCGGGAACAACGGCATGGCGATGGGCGCCGCGTCCGCGATGATGGGGTACGCAAACGCCCGTCCCGGATACGAGGTCCGGGTGCTCCTCTCCGCCGCCGACATCCTGGCGCGCCACGGCAGGCAGCAGCCGTGCGAGGACGTGCTGGTCCAGATCCAGGCCAGCTACGACCGGTACAAGACCGGCATTCAGGGCCGTGACCTCCGGGTCGCGAACGCCCTGGGCTTCCGCGAGCAGGAGCTCTCGCTGGCGCGGCCGGTCGTGAGCCGGTCCGTCGCCTTCCGGTCGGACGACCTGCTCGGGAGCGAGGTGCGCACGCCGAGCAACGTGGCACTCGGCAGCGTGGACGACATCGTCATGGGGCCCGAGGGCGGCGGGATCGCCTACCTCGTCATCGCTCGCGGCGGCGTCTTCGGCCTCGGCGAACGCCACGTCGCGGTCCCGTGGGACCGGTTCAAGGTCTCGCCCAACCTGAACATCCTCGTCCTCGATACGACCAAGGACGCCATGGACCAGGCTCCGCGTATCGTCGAGGGCCGGTTCGTCAAGGCGGAGCCGTTCGCCCTGCAGACGGCGAAGGCGGACGCCTATTGGGGCGTCGCCTCCAAGACCCCGCAGGTCGATTGAGAACGCCCCCGTCGGCAGGCCCGCCCTGCCGTCTACACCCCACACCACGAATGGATCGCGACATGAGAACGACGACGGTACTGACGGCGACCTTCCTCGCCCTGACGACGATAACGACGGCGATGGCGCAAACGCCGATGGCACCTTCCACGGATGCCGCGGCGACGATGCGGGAGGCCGGGCGCGAGGCGAACGAGGCCGCCGATGCGGCCCGTGAGGCGGCCCGGCTCGCGATGCAGGCCTCGAAGGCGGCGGTGAAAGGTGCCCCGAAGCAATCCGCCGACATGATCGGGAAGCTCGTCACCGACGCCGCGGAGGCCGCCAACCGGGCCGAGACCAAGATCGCCGCGGCCAACAGGGCGGCGGGGGTCTCGGCGAACGCCTCGATGCGCAAGGCCGCCGATTCCGCGCAGAAGTCCGTGGAGGCGACGCAGGCGGCGGTGCGGAAATCACAGGATGCCGTCGCGGCCTCGATCAGCTCCAACATGGCGGCGATGCGTCGGGCGGCATCCGGAGCGCGTGCGTCCATCGTTCGCGCGGCGACGGCCACCGCGAACGCCGCCCGCGCCGCCCGCGAGGCGGCCAGGACGACGTGGGACCGCGACATGGCGCAGAGCCAGGTCCGCGGCTGACGAGGGCCGCACACGGCTGATGGGCACCAATTCGGGGGAAGGACGATGGCGATGAGCAAGATGGCACGGATCTGCGAGGAAGCCGCGCACCAGCATGACCGGGCCGCCGCCCATTACCGGCATTCCGCCAGGCATCTTGCGAACGGCGAGCACGCCGCCGCCGCCAAGGAGCGGGACCTCGCCCTCGACCACTCGGAGAAGGCCCGGATCGACGAGGTCGGGCTCCGACCCGATGGCATCGTCTCCCACGAGCGCACGACGTCCGAGGCCGCCTGGCACTTCATGGGCTAAACGCCCAGGCCACCTTCGGATCCCACGCACCCCGACGAGGAAGCCCCGATGCCCCCGAGTGGCCCGACCCTGCTTTCCCGAACCCGTCACTGGCCCATCTCTCCTCAGGCCGATCGGAGCCCGCTGTCGGAGCCGCAAGGCGTGCCGGACTACGGGCCCGGACATCCGCTGGCCGCAGCTTGGCAATAATCACACCGGGCTTCGGAGACTTGGCCATGCCATTCGTTCTGCAAGTCCAAGTGCCATACCATAGGGCGGACGCTTGAACCGATTCGGAGCACGCTCGGGCAACGCCATACGCCAAACCAAGGCAACCTCCGGCGTCCTGCTCGGCCGTCAGCAGCAGGCAGCAGGCAATGGTGGGGAAGGGCGGACGAGTTCGTAAGTCCAAGATGCTTAAGCAGTCCTGAATGGCGATTCATCGTCGATGAAAGCCAAGACGTCGGTGGGGAACCGGATCGCTCGACTGAAAATCGATTTGCTCGAATCAAGCAGCCATGCCTAAGCTTGACCGTCATCACTTGTAACTGCTTGCAGACGGTTACCGCAAATGCCCGGCACCACGGACGTGCGCACCTTGATGCGCGGCGCACTCACGTCACGCCGCGAGGCAACACGGCGCGCAAAGGTCGACCGGCCGGCCGTGCTGCTACAGCGCCCGACGGAACGCTCGTTCGCACGCACCTGCGAGGTCAACGATCTCTTGATCGAGGGCACGGAGGCGGTGCTGCGCGAGAGCGGCCGCCTGCCGCCGTACCGGGACACGAGCTGAGAACCGTCGCGCCTCGATCCGAAGGGCCACGGCATCACGACGCTCCGACGTCATGACGCTCCAGCATCGCAGCGCATCGACGGCCGATCGATGCGGCGCCTCACACGCGGAAGCCGGACGAAGACCGCCCGGTCCGCACCGTCTCCGCTCTCGGACATTCGGGTTCGACGGTCGCCGGGGTGGCGCTCCTGCCGCTACCACTCGTTATCGCCATCGGCTCGCTGGTTCTCAGCGGCCTCGCGGGCCGGATCGCGTCCAGACCCCGCCTGATTGCAGGTCCCCTGGCCGTCGCGGCCGGGTTCCTGCTGCTTCTGCGTATCGGCGGACACAACGCCCACGGGTCGACGGTTCTGCCCGGCACCTTCGTCGCGGCACTCGGCATGGCCTATGACGTGGCACCGCTCACGAGCGCGGCGGTCGGGTCCGGCGACGAACGCTACAGTAGCTTGGCCCAGGGGTTCAACACCGCCGTCGCCCGTGCGGGGGCTCGTGGCCACGAGCTCGATCGGAGGGATCCTCGCCGCCCGTGGCTCTGTGCTGGTCGATGCCTTCGTCGTCGCCGTCGTCGCGAACGTGGTCGCCTACATCGCTGCCGCCGCCGGTCTGATGCCAAAGCGCCCAAACGCCTGAATGCCGCGTCCCGGCCTAGTGCCGTCGGACCGCTCGATCAATTCAGCGCCGACGGCTTCACCCGAGCGGTGCTGTAAGCCCGTTCATGACGTCGCTCAACGCCGCCTGGATCATCTCGCGTCAGGATCACGTGGTGGCGCCCTTCACATTCCGACAGCCACCGGACGTGACCGTCGACCGGCGTCGCCGCGGTGGTTCGTCAATTCGCTCCACGGACGAAGGCATAGCGACCGACGGAGGCGGCACCGCCGCGATGATGCACGGGCGCCGGTATACGATTGTCCGGTTTCGCGCCGGGCGCACGACGGGCATCGGACGCGTGAGTGGAGGCGGCGCGCAAGGCGCTGCGCAGGCGCAGGACCTCGTCGCGAAGCCTCGCGTTCTCGCGCTCGACTTGCCCCAGCCGCTCGACACCCTCCGGCGGCAGGCCGCCGAGCCGTCGGCGCCAGCGGTAGAACGTACCGATCGAGACGTGAGCGGCGGAGCAGATCTCCGCGATGGCGGTCCCGGCTGCGGCCTCCTTCAGGAGGAACGCCACTTCCTGGTCGGTATGCCGGGATCGACGCATGCGCAGCTTCCCTGTTCGGAGCCGTCCGGTCGCCGCGATGCAAGAGCAGTCTTCGCGGCGCCCTCGACGCCTTGGAATGCCCGATCTCTGCAAGAGCCGGACCGACGCCCAAACGGCAATTTTGACGTTTGGGCACGACCGCGCCCACAGGGCGGGCGCCATGCCGGCCATTTGCGCACGCCGCCGCCATGCCTGCAGTCACTTTGGTCTTCCGCGCACAGCCCCGCGCCCGGACAATCCGACAGCGAGGTAGGGGCATGGGTCCGATGGCAGAATTCACGAGACGGGGCTTGATCGGAACCGCCGCGGCGCTCGCCGCCCCAGCCCTGATTCGCCCAGCTTGGGCGGCAGAGACGGTCAAGCTCGGCTGCCTGTTCTCATCGTCTGGAACGATGGCCAACATCGAGGGGCGGCTCAACTATGTCGTCCGCATGGCCGCAGACCAGCTGAACGCCAAGGGCGGCGTCAACGGGCGCCAAGTCGAGGTCGTCACCTCGGATCCGGCCTCCGATTGGCCGCTCTACGCGCAGATCGGCCGGCAGATGCTGCAACAGGAGAAGGTCGCCGCCTTGTTCGGCTGCTGGACCTCGGTGTCGCGCAAATCCGTGCTGCCGGTGGTGGAGCAGAACGACGGCCTGCTGTTCTATCCGCTCCATTTCGAGGGCGAGGAGAACTCCAAGAACGTCGTCTACGTGAACTCGCCGCCGGCAAGTTCCGTGCTGCCGGCCGTGGATTACCTGATGGGGTCCGAGGGCGTGTCCGCCAAGCGCTTTTTCATGATCGGCTCGGACTACGTCTGGCCGCGGACCATCAACAAGATCCTGAAGGGATACTGGGCGTCCAAGGGCATCGCCGAGAGCGCGTGGCGCGAGGAGTACGTGCCGCTCGGCTTCTCGAACTTTCAGACGCTGGTGAACCAGATCCGCACGTTCGCCGCACAGCCCGGCGGCCAGCCGATCGTCGTCCTCACTGTCGTCGGCTCCTCGATCCCGGACTTCCTACGCGAGTTCGCCAACCAAGGCATTCTCGCCACCGACGTGCCGATCCTCGGCCTCGACATGGTCGAGGCGGATCTGGAGGGCCTGGATACGACCAAGCTGGTCGGGCATCTCAATTGCTGGGCATACCTTCAGGCCGCCAAGGGTGAACGCAACGCGGCGTTCCTCTCGGATTGGGCGGCCTATGTGAAAGCCAAGAACGTGCCCTTCAGCGCCGACACGGTGATCGATCCGATGGTGTCGGCCTACGACAGCGTCCAGCTTTGGGCGCTGGCGGCCGCGAAGGCGAAGAGCTTCGCGGTGCCCGAGGTGCGCAAGGCCTTTGCGGGGCTCAGCTACGAGGGACCGTCCGGTTACACGCTGACCATGACAGGCGAGAACAACTACGTCTCGCGCGGGATCTTCATCGGCTCGGTCAACGAGAAGCGCGGCTTCGACGTCTTGTGGCAGTCGCCGGATGCCCCCAAGCCTGTGCCGTTCAGCCCGTATGGCTGAGTTGCCGCAACCGGTGTCGTTTCTCGTTCGCGGGGTGCGGGTCGCCCTCGCCTTGATCCTGATGGTGTCCGCTTCCATGGCGCAGGCCGCTGCGGACCCCATCGACCGCTCGGCCCTCGCCAGGGCCGTCTGCAGCGACGGAGCCGGCCTCGCTCGCGGCGCGGAAGATGTTGTCCGATCCGCCGCCACCGCCAGCGCCGACGACCTCGCGTTCTCCGGCTCCATCCTGCGGGCGCTGCTCGACCGACGCCTCGCCTGCGTCGGGGACACGGCGGTCCTGCTCGATCGCCCAGGGGGCAGCGAAGGCCGCGATGCCGCGACCGGCGCGACGCGGTCGGCCGCCGGCGCACGCTCGCCGGTCCTCGGCCTGCGCCAACGCGGGCTCGTCGAGACAGGCGCTGGGGTCGTCGCGCTGCTCACCGGCGCCAGCACCGCCCAGCGTTCGGCCGGACTCGCCACCCTGGAGCGACGGGCCGCAGCGGTGCCCGAGGCCGACACCATCCTGGAGCGCGCCCGCGCCGCCGAGACGGATGCGGTTCTACGCGCCGCGATCGTTCAGGCAATGCAGGCCGCCGCGCTGAACGCCCCCGAGCCCGCGCGCCGCCGGGCGGCCATCGGCGCCATCGCCGACGCCCCGTCGAGCGCCGCACGCTCCCGGCTCGCGAGTTTGCGGACCGATCCTGCCTATGCCGCGGATCCGGCGTTCAAAGCCGCGCTCGATGCGGGGATCGCGCGGGTCGAACGCGCGGTCACCATCGGCGACGGACTCGCGCTCTCCTACAACGCCCTGAGCTTTGCCAGTATCCTGTTTATGGCAGCGGTCGGCCTCGCGATCATCTTCGGGCTGATGGGGGTGATCAACCTCGCCCAGGGCGAGCTCATCATGGTCGGCGCCTATGCCGCCTACGGCGTGCAGGAGGCCTTTCGGATGGTCGCGCCGGGTCTGATCGACCTCTACCTCGTCGCGGCGATTCCCGTCGCGTTCCTGGCATCGGCCGGCGTCGGCATCGTCGTCGAGGCCTTGATCCTACGCCACCTCTACCGAAGGCCGCTGATGAGCCTGCTCGCCACATGGGCGGTGAGCCTGTTCCTGATCAATCTTGTGCGCGTCGTCTTCGGCTCGCAGAACCTACAGTTCGGCATGCCGTCCTACGTCAGCGGCGGTGTCCCGCTCTACGCCGACTTCATCGTCACCTGGAACCGGCTCTTCGCCATCGCCTTCGCCGCGGTGACGCTCGCCGCGACGCTGCTGATCCTCAAGCGCACGCCGCTCGGCCTCGACATCCGCGCGGTGACGCAGAACCGCGACATGGCCGGCGCGCTCGGCATTAGGACCCGACGGGTCGACCGCCTCGCCTTCGGTTTCGGCTCAGGGCTCGCTGGGCTCGCGGGAGTGGCCCTATGCCCGATCTACAGCGTCAATCCGGGCATGGGCGCGACCTTCATCGTCGACAGCTTCATGGTGGTGGTCCTGGGCGGCGTCGGCACCGTGGTCGGGACGGTGGTGGCGGCGCTCGGCATCGGCGGGGCCAACGTGCTGATCGAGCCGTTCTACGGGGCGGTCGCGGCCAAGGTGATCGTGCTCATCGGCATCATCGTGTTCCTCCAACGACGCCCCGAAGGCCTATTCGTTGCGAGGCGTCGGCGATGAGCGGGGCAGCCGAGAGCCTGCTGTCCCCGGTCAACGCACGTCCGCGTCGGTTGGCCGCGTGGCTTCACGAACCGCTCCTCGTCGGCATCCTGCTGCTGATCCTGGCTGCTTGCCTGGTGCTCGTCGGACTGAAGCCCGCCCCCTACGTCGTCAACACGATCGGGCAACTCGCCGTCTTCGCGATCCTCGCCGTGTCGCTCGACCTCATCTGGGGCTACCTCGGAATCCTCAGCCTCGGTCACGGGCTGTTCTTCGCCATCGGCGGCTACGTCTGCGCCATGCACCTGTTGTCGCACGCGTTCTCCGCGACGGGGGTCGCGCCGGACTTCGTGCAGTTCATGGGCTGGAAGACGCTGCCGGCCTACTGGGCCGGGCTCACCAACGCGCCCTACGCCCTGTTCCTGGCGATGGCGCTGTCGGGGGCCGTCGCCTTCGTCTTCGGCTTCGCCTCGTTCCGCTCGCGGGTGAACGGCGTCTACTTCTCGATCATCAGCCAGGCACTCGTCTACGTCGCCATGTTGCTGATGTTCCGCAACGATACCGGGCTTGGCGGCAACAACGGCATGACCGGCTTCCCGCTGCTGTTCGGATATCCGATGGGCTCGGCGGCCGTGACGACGGGCCTCGCCCTAGCCTCGCTCGGCGCGCTGGCGGCGGTTCTCGTCGGCACCCGCGCGCTGGTGGCGGGGCGGATCGGGCGACGCATGCTGGCGTGCCGCGACGACGAGACCCGGCTGCGCACCCTCGGCTACGGCACGACACGGCTGAAGCTCGGGATCTGGTGCCTCTCGGCGATGATCGCGGCGCTGGCCGGCGTGCTCTACGTGCCGCAGGTCGGCATCATCAACCCGCGGGTGCTCGCCCCCGACCTGTCGATCGAGATCGCGGTCTGGGTGGCGATCGGCGGGATGGGCCGTCTCGGCGGTGCGGTGATCGGTGCGGTTGCGGTCAACGCGCTCAAGTTCTGGCTCAGTGCGGCGATGCCGGAGGCGTGGCCCTTCATCCTGTCGGGGCTGGTGCTCGTGGTGGTGCTGGCATTGCCGAACGGCCTGCTCGACTTCGCCTCCCTCCGCACCAAGCCGACATGGCTGCGCAACGGAGGGGGCCGGTGAGCGCCCTTCTGGTCGACAAGCTCGATGTGGTCTTCGGCCGCTTCCGGGCGCTGACCGCGCTATCGCTCGCCGTCGATGCCGGCGAGGTCCGCGCCGTCATCGGCCCGAACGGGGCCGGCAAGACCACGCTCCTCGACGTGATCTCCGGAATCACCAAGCCTCTCCGCGGCCGGGTGATGCTCGGCGACAGCCTGGACCTCGCCAGGTGCTCCGAGGCTGGGATCGCCAAGGCAGGCGTGCGGCGCAAGTTCCAGAAGCCGAGCGTCTTCCCGGCGCTGACGGTGTACGAAAACCTCGACATCGGCTGCGGCGCTGGGCTCCCGGCATCGGAGCGCGCCGCGCGCATCGGGGCGGTGCTCGGCGAGATCGGCCTCGAACCCCGCGCGCACGCACTCGCCGGGGCACTTGCCCACGGCGAGAAGCAGTGGCTGGAAATCGGCATGGTGCTGGGTTCGAACCCCAGGATCATCCTGCTCGACGAGCCGGTGGCGGGGCTCTCGGACGCGGAGACCGAGCGCACCGCCGCGCTGATCCGCGCGCTGCGAAGGCCCGACCGGGCCATCGTGGTGATCGAGCACGACATGGCCTTCGTCGAGGCCATCGCGGACCGGGTGACGGTGCTGCACGAGGGCCGCACCCTCTACGAGGGCGGGATGCGCGGCGCTCGGGCAGATGCCCGCGTGATCGAGGTGTTTCTGGGCCGATGAGCATGCCCGAAGCACCGCCGATGCGGCTCACGGTCGAGGGGCTCGACCAGCATTACGGCAGCGCGCAGGTGCTGCGCGGCGTCGCGCTCACGATCGAACCGGGCAGCTGCCTCGCAGTGCTCGGCCGCAACGGCGCGGGCAAGACCACGCTGCTGCGGTGTCTGGCCGGGCTGATCCCGGCGAGCCGCGGGCGGATCGCCTTCGACGAAGACGAGATCGCATCCTGGCCGACCGATCGGCGCGCGCGGGGCGGGCTTGCGACGGTGCCTCAGGGCCGCGAGATCTTTTCGGATCTGACCGTCGCAGAGAACCTGCGCGTCGCCGCCCGCGCTCACGGGCTGGAGCGCACCGGGGCGGTGGACGAGGCGGCGGCGCTGTTTCCTGCGTTGCGCGAGCTTTGGCACCGGCCCGGGGGCAACCTCTCGGGCGGGCAGCAGCAGCAACTCGCCATCGCCCGCGCGCTGGCGACGCGCCCGCGGCTGCTGCTCCTCGACGAGCCGACCGAGGGCATCCAGCCCTCAATCGTCTCGGCGATCGAGGCAGTGATCGCCGGCCTCAAAGGTCGGATCACCGTGCTGCTCGTCGAGCAGTATCTCGATTTCGCGATCCGCCTCGCCGACTCCGTCGTGGTCCTCTCGCGCGGGGGCATCGTCGAGCGGAGCGAGCGCGGCGCGATCAGCCACGCCGACCTCACCCGCCACATCGCCGTCTGACATCAGGAGCGCACATGCCGACGCATCACGAGATCCCGGCCACCCCCGACAAGATGGTGCTCGGCTACTTCGACGCCGCGCTGCCGCCGGTGCTCGAGATCGCGTCCGGGGACACGGTCACCCTCCATTCCTTCCCCGCCGGCGG
>NZ_JAKSYA010000134.1:0-4418 GCF_022829485.1 Methylobacterium sp. J-059 | reverse complement strand
GAGTACGGGCGAGCGCCGGAGCGGCCTTGAGGAAGTGATCGTTGTAGGCGCCCGTGGCGACCTGCTCGAGGGAGGTGCCCCAGACAGTTAGCGGCACGCCCCAGATGTTGCCGACCGCGGCGCCCTTACACGGACCGGCAGCCAACGGGACGGAACTGTCAAAGTCGGCCCAACTATCATTGTTCAGGAAGTGGAGGACGTTGCTGGGAGTGTTGCCAGCCCACTTCGTGTAGGATGCTAAAACCGAAGGATCATCGCCGACATAAACACCGGTCTGAGTCACTGAAAAGCCCCGTATCCAAAGACCTGCTATTGATCGCTCGCGGTGATCATCATCGCTGCAGTGGGAAAGGCTACGAGCGATTCGTCTAGTAAATATAAACAGGTTCCAGAAAACTCGTCTGTAATTAGAATAATAGTTAAGATACTTCTGCTAGTTTTACTAAGATATGAGGTCGTTTTCCGAGATGCTTCATGAATTTTGTGCAGCTTGGACCACAATAATAAGTTGCTTGCTTCAAGCTCTAATTTTGGTCCATTCATCTGTCACTGATAAGCGCTTCGTCCTTCTGTGGAGAGAACGACGGTTTTTCGTATAGAATTGCTGGCGAAGAACATAATTTAGGTTGGTAGCTTTTGCTCATTCACCACCGCTAGATGCTTGGTCCCTCTATGTGGTGTCAGATGTAACGCCATACGGCGGGACCAAACATCTAGGAGCCCGTCCGAGTAATGCTCTCGACGGCGAGGTCAGAGGGTGATTCACTCGGCTCACGGCCAAGGTGTTTCGCTCCTGGGATGTGGATCAGGGCTGGTTTTGCCGCCCTCGCTGCACGAGTTCGTGCCGCCCGGGCACCTGGCGCACTTCGTCCGCGACACGGTGCTAGAAGCGCTCGACCTCTCGGCCATCCTCGACACCTACACCGAGGAGCGCGGCTACCCGCCCTACCATCCGGGGACGATGGTGGCGCTGCTGCTCTACGGCTACAGCCGCGGCCTGTGCTCCTCGCGTTAGCTCGCCCGGGCCTGCGAGGAACGGGTCGACCTCATGGCGGTGCCCAGGCTGAACCGGCCGGACTTCCGCACCATCGCCAACTTCCGCAAGCGCCACCTCGTGGCCCTGTCGGACCTGTTCGTGCAGGTGCTGCGCCTGTGCCGTGCGGCTGGTCTGGTCCAGTTCGCCCACGTGGCGGTGGACGGGACCAAGGTGAAGGCCAACGCCTCCCGCCACAAGGCGATGAGCTACGGACGCATAAAGACGGCCGAGCCGACGCAGTCGACGCTTGACTGGAGCAAGCGCGCGAGGCCGACGCGGCCGAGGATGCGTTGGAGGGCGCGAACCACGGGGTGACGAGACGCCGGACTGGAGGGCCGACAAGGTGCGGCGGCTGGAGACGATCCGCCCTGCCAAGGCTGCGCTGGAAGCGGAAGCGATCGATCCGCCCGACCCCGAGGACGAGAGCGGGCCGGGTGCATCCTTGGGCATGCGCTGGCAGGGTCGGCCCCTACGTGCCGAGGACGGTGGGCCACCGGACCGGGCGCAGCGCAACTTCACCGACCCGGACAGCCGGATCCTACCGACCCGCGACGAGCTCGTGCAGGGCTACAATGGGCAGATCGCCGTCGATGCCGCGCATCAGATCATCGTGGCGCACCGCCTCGTGACGAACGCCGCCGACGCCCGCGCCCTCGTGCCGCTCATCGACGACATCCGCGCTCATCTCGGGCGCAAGCCGTGCGAGGTCTCGGGCGATGCAGCCTTTGCCAACGAGGCGAACCTCGTCGCCTTGAAGGAGCGGCGGATCACCGCCTACCTGGCTCCGGGGCGAGCGCGTCACGGCGAGGCGGATGCGGCCGGTCGTCGAAAGCTAACGAAGACGCCCCTGATACGTGCGATGGCCGCGCGGCTGAAGCGGGGTGGCCGCCGGAGCTGGTACCGCCTCAGGAAGCAGGTCGTCCAGCCGGTGTTCGGGCAGATCAAGCCGGCCCGGGGCTTCCGACAGTTCCTGCTCCGCGGGCTCGATCAGGTCCGCGGCGAATGGGCGATGATCTGCACCGCCCACAACCTTCTGAAGCTGGCCAAGGCCGAGCGCTGAGCATGACGCCGGCTGGCTTGATCCCAACCCCGACCTTGATCCGCAAACCCGTTACTCGGACGGGCTCCTAGTTGCCCCTCCAACGCCTCGAGGCCATGCTGCAGCTGCGCAAGCGCTTTGAATTTGCCGGTGCCTGGACCGTCCCCGAGCAAAACCGGCCGCTACAGGCTGATTCGGACTTCGAGAAATTCACTATACCTAAAAACGAGGCAAATCAGGCCTTTCTTGCGAACTACGTTACAGCTTTCGATACGCCGTCAGACTTTTCTGCGCAGCCTGTCTCGTCCCAATCTTTCGAGGCTGAACAAGCCCAAGCCTTCGCTGCGCATCCTCAGCAGACACGTAATAAACAGCCTCGAAATCGATTTTGATAAAAACTTGCTTAAGGGCCTCTGGCGGAATATATAGCCGTCCTCTTTTAGTAATCCTCATAACTCACATCAAACAAACAATCAGTTCATTGATTTATGTTTTCGCTTTTTCACCGCAAATGATTGATGCCGTTAGAACTAATACTAGGTTTTTATACTTATTATCTCCTGGTCAGTTGATGTGCTATATCTGCCACCATCGAAGCGAATTTGAATGCTATTAACCACCTTCCACAATATTTTTCTCAATAACTTGCGCAGGGGCACGGATTGACTCAGACCGGTGTTTATGTCGGCGATGATCCTTCGGTTTTAGCATCCTACACGAAGTGGGCTGGCAACACCCCCAGCAACGTCCTCCACTTCCTGAACAATGATAGCTGGGCCGGCTTTGACAGTTCCGTCCCGTGGGCTGCCGGCCTGTGGAAGGGGGCCGCGGTCGGCAACATCTGGGGCGTGCCGCTCACCGTCTGGGGCACCTCCCTCGAGCAGGTCGCCACGGGCGCCTACAACGATCACTTCCTCAAGGCCGCTCAGGCGCTCGCCCAGACGCATCCGAGCAGTGACGGCAATCTTTACATCCGGGTCGGCTGGGAGTTCAACGGCGGCTGGATGCCCTGGGCCGCCGCCGGCCATGAGGATGCGTTCGTCAAGGCGTTCCAGGAACTCGTGACGACGTTCCGTTCGGTGTCCAGCAACTTTAAGTTCGTCTGGGATACCACCAACGACGGCGGCAACATGGATCCCGCTAAAGCCTATCCAGGCGACAAGTATGTCGACGTCATCGGGACAGACGTTTACTACTCACCGGAGTACGACTCCTGGGATGCCAAGGCTGGCTTCCAGCACGATGTGGCACGAGATTACGGGCTGCAGTGGCAGCAGGATTTTGCCGCCGCCCACGGCAAGCCAACTGCCCTCAGCGAATGGGGTATCGCCTCCGACAATGCCGGTGATTACATCAAGGGGGTGACCAAGTGGATGGCGGACCACAACATGGTCTATGGCAACTACTGGAACGCCGAGACGAATGACTACGATGGCGTGCTCAGCAATGGTCACAATCCCAATGCGGGCGCCGCCTACAAGACGGCGGTCAGCAGCCTGACGGATACCACCCCGGCTGCCGCACCAGCGGCTCACCTGACCTCGGCTGCCTCTCCGGTCGCGGGCGACACCTTTGTGTTCCGCGTGTCGGGTGACAGCTACCAGGGCAATCCGCACTTCCAGGTGCTGGTGGACGGCCATCAGATCGGCGGCACACTCACCACCAGTGCGTCGCATGCGGCAGGCCAGACGCAGGACATCACCCTCACGGGAGCGTTCGGTACGGGTGCGCACGACATCGCGGTGCAGTTCCTCGACGACGTCTACGGCGGCAGAGCGGAAGAGCGCCGCGTCGGGAAAGAGTGTGTCAGTAGCTGTAACGGGCACTGGCTGGCGGGCGACGCTGCAAACAACCATGCCGGCTACAACAGCGGCGGCGTCGCCAACATGTTCAACAACGGCAGCGCGGACTTTCACACCCCCGCGACATCGGTCGTCACAGTACCCGCTACGCCAGTGATCCCCGCGTCCGTGGTCACGACACCCACAGCGCCGGTCGTGACACCCTTGGCTCCGGACACCCTCGTCTTCCGCGTGTCGGGTGTCAGCTACCAGTGCAATCCGCACTTCCAGGTGCTAGACGACCTGCCACACACTTGCCCTACACGCCCCTCCTCCGATCCGCATGCGGCAGGCCAGACGCAGGACATCACCCTCACGGGCCAGTTCGGCACGGGTGCGCACGACATCGCGGTGCAGTTCCTCGACGACGTCTACGGCGGCACCGCGACGGCCGACCGCAACCTCTACGTCCATCAGGTCAGCCTCAACGGCCAGACCCTGGCGGGCGACGCCGCCGACAACCATGCCGGCTACAACAGCGGCGGCGTCGCCAACATGTTCA
>NZ_JAKSYA010000041.1:0-51057 GCF_022829485.1 Methylobacterium sp. J-059 | reverse complement strand
GCCGCAGGACGCCGCCGGCAACGCGGTGCGCGGCCGGGTCGAGCTCCTGGGCACGCGCAACAGCCTGGTGCACAGCGAGGGCGAGGGGCTGACCACGGTGGTCGGCCTCGACGACGTGGTGGTGGTGGCGACCCCCGACGCGGTGCTGGTCGCCTCGAAGGCGCAGTCGGGCCGGGTCAAGGAGCTGGTCGGGGTGCTGCGGGCCCGGGCCCATCCGGAGGCCGACGCGCACCGGCGGATGTACCGGCCCTGGGGCTGGTCCCAGGGCGTCGACATCGGCGAGCGGTTCCAGGTCAAGCGCATCAGGGTGACGCCGGGCGGGCGCCTGTCGCTGCGGAAGCATTTCCACCGCGCCGAGCACTGGGTGGTGGTGAAGGGCACGGCGGAGGTGACGCTGGGCGAGCGCCTGGTCCTCGTGCACGAGAACGAGGCGGTGTACCTGCCGATCGGCTCGCTGCACCGCCTGACCAATCCCGGCAGGATCCCGCTCGAGCTGATCGAGGTCCAGGTCGGCTCCTATACCGGCGAGGACGACATCATCCGCGTCGAGGACGTCTACGGGCGGTGACGCGCCGGCGCGCCCGGCAGATGCATCCGATCCTCTGAACGACCCGACCACCGTCGGCGCGGGAATTGCCGGCGCTCAGTTGCGCAGCATCGCGATCCAGGACGAGACCGGGTCGACGACGTAGGAGGCGACCGAGGCCGCCCAGGCGCGGGCACGGGCCGGCAGCGAGCGGGCATCGCGTCCGGCCTCGACGTCGCGGGCGGCCATCAGCGCCGCGACGACGGCGTCCTCGCGCTCCTTGCATTCGTCGAGGGCGTTGCGCTGCGAGCCGGCGCGCCCCTGGGCCGGCGGCTGGTGCGCATAGGCTTCCCGCACGCAGTCGCGCCACGCCTGCTCCAGCGCCGCCGGGTCGGCCGCCCGCGGCGCCTGCGCAGCCGCGCAGGGCAGGGCGTTCAGGGACAGGAGGACAGCGAGGACGGGCATCCGCATGCGCGACGGTATCGCCGATTCGGGGCCGGCTCGGCAAGAACGAAGCGGCAACACGTTCGCGTGCATGCGCATGCCCCGTCTTATCCCCGCGCCGCGCGGGTCGAGCGGGTCGAGCGAGACGCTGCCGATCATCGCCGCGCCCGGCGCACGGGTCTCGCGGGTTTTCGCGCGCGATCCGTACGCGTCGGCCGGCGGCTTAGGGGCGGATTAACCAAACGCGCGCCCAATACGGATCAGTCGCAGTTCTCTCGATCCCCGCACGGCCGACCCCATCGGCCGGCCCGCCGCCCGCCGATCCGTCGCGGGCGAGGGCCGGACGCTGCGCGGCTGCGGGCACCGGGTCGCCTTCGAGTCGAGTCCGCATGCCTCATCACCCGCGCTCCTCCTGCGGCCTCACGCGTCCCGCCCGCCGCCGGCGGGCACGCCGCCACCCGATCCTTCGCAACACGCTCGCCGCCCTGCTCTGCCTCGTCACCCTCGAGGGCGTGCCGCCGGGCGGCGGGACCGAGCCGGTGCCGCAGGTGGCGAGCCTCCAGGCCCGCAGCACCGGGTCTACCGCCCTCGCCGCCCTGTTCGATCCCCGGCCGATGCTGGGCCCGGAGGCCGGCGCGGACCGTCAGGGCGCGCCCCTCGGCGCCGCGCTCACCCCGCCCGAGCCGCGTTTCGCCCCGCCCATCGCGACGCTCGCGGCCGCCGAGCCGCGCTCGACCGAGGCCGCGCCCCCGGCGGAGACCGGCCGGCAGGCCCAGGTCGTGGAGCAGGTGCGGGCCCTGCGGGCAAGCCGGGTCTTACGGGACACGCAGGTCCTGCGGGTTACCCAGGTCCTGCGGGACACCGAGGTCGTGCGGCAGGCCCAGATCGTGCCGCTGCCGGTCGCCCGCCCGGCGGACCTGATCGCCGCCCCCGTGCCGCAGCGCCTCGCCCTGCGCCGCGCCCCGCGCCGGGTGCCCGAGGCGGTGCCGGCGCCCACCGCCGAGACGCCGTCGTTCTTCGAGGAGCTGTTCGCCGCGCGGAAGGACCCGGGCCCGGCTTTGGCCTACGCCGCCCTCGAGAGCCCCGGGCTGGAGCGGTCGCGCGGCCGCCTGTTCCCCAGCCCCGACGCGGGCGCCGGCACGGCGATCTACGACATCACCGCCCGCACCGTCCGCCTGCCGAACGGCGAGGTGCTGGAAGCCCATTCCGGCCTCGGCGCCAGCATGGACCATCCCGACTTCGTGCACCTGCGCATGCGCGGCTCGACCCCGCCGGGCACCTACGACCTCACCGAGCGCGAGGCTTTGTTCCACGGCGTGCGGGCGATCCGCCTCAACCCGGTGGGCGGCGCCGCCGCGATCCACGGCCGCGACGGGCTGCTGGCCCACACCTACATGCTCGGGCCGAGCGGCGCCTCGAACGGCTGCGTGTCCTTCCGCAACTACGACCGCTTCCTGCAGGCGTTCCTGCGCGGTGAGATCCGCCGCCTCGTCGTGGTGACCGGCCGCGGCGACGGCCCGGCCCGCTTCGCCGCGAGCCGCTGACGGCGTCACCGATCGGCCACACCCGGCGACGGCGTCCGAAAGCCGGATTGACGGGCCGGCGGCGCCCGACGCAACCTGCACGCGACGGTTCCTCATCGAGGATCAAAAGGGAACGCGGTGAGGGGAGGGCCCGACGGGGCCTTGCCCGAAGCCGCGGCTGCCCCCGCAACTGTAAGCGGCGAGCCTTCCACCACTGGACGTCACTGGATGCGCCGCATCCGGGAAGACGGTGGCGGGCGATGACCCGCGAGCCAGGAGACCTGCCGTCAGTCGTGGTCACACGCGAAGCGCGTCGGGCGGGGTGTTCCGGCGGGTGTCGAAGCCCCCGGCCGTCCGACGGACGGAGCGGTGGATCGGCCTCGTTCGCGGTGACGTGCCACGTCCGCGTCGCCCGAGGTCCCGTGTCCGCGTCCCAGTCCCCGCCCGTCTTCCGAACGCCAACCCTGCTCGCTCTCGCCTGCGCCGCCGCCCTCTCGGGCCCGGCCGCGCTGGCGCGCCCCGCCGCCGGGGAGGCCGAGGCGA
Organism: Methylobacterium sp. J-059; assembly: GCF_022829485.1. Lineage (NCBI taxonomy): Bacteria > Pseudomonadati > Pseudomonadota > Alphaproteobacteria > Hyphomicrobiales > Methylobacteriaceae > Methylobacterium > Methylobacterium sp. J-059. The sequence goes on along the minus strand of NZ_JAKSYA010000041.1, from coordinate 48,021 downwards.
ACCTCGCCGAGATCTCCGTGACGGCCGACGATCCCAGGCCCGCCGCCGGGGCTGCGGCGAGCGCCGGCTACGTCGGCGGCACCATCGGCGCCGGCGGGGCGCTTCGGACGGTGGATGCGGCGAGCGCCGGCATCGTTTCCGGCGCCGAGATCAACAGCCGCCCGATCACGCGGCCGGGCGAGGTGCTCGAATCCGTGCCCGGCCTGATCGTCACCCAGCATTCGGGGGAGGGCAAGGCCAACCAGTTCTTCCTGCGCGGCTTCAACCTCGACCACGGCACCGACATCGCGATCGAGGTCGACGGGATGCCGGTGAACATGCGCACGCACGCGCACGGCCAGGGCTACGCCGACATCAACTTCCTGATCCCCGAGCTCGTCGGCGCGGTGGCGTTCCACAAGGGGCCGTACTTCGTCCGCGACGGCGACTTCGCCTCGGCCGGCTCGGTACGGATCGACTACCTCGACACCGTCGCCAAGAACGTCGCGCTGACCTCGTTCGGCAGCTTCGGCTACGCGCGGGCGCTGACCATCGCCTCGGCTCCCCTCGGCCAGGGCAACCTGCTCGTGGCGGGCGAGGCGCAGGTCTACGACGGCCCGTGGGACGTGCCGGATGCACTGCGCAAGGTGAACGGCGTGGTGCGCTACAGCCAGGGCACGGCGCTCGACGGGTTCTCGGTCACCGGCATGGCCTATGCCAGCCGCTGGACCGCGACCAACCAGATCGCGTCGCGCGCGGTGTCGGAGGGGATCATCGGCCGCTTCGGCACCCTGAACCCGACCGACGGCGGCGACAGCAGCCGGTTCTCGCTCTCGGGCCGCTGGAGCATGACCGACGACACCGGCGTCACGCGGGCCTCGGCCTACGTCATCCGCTCGCAGCTCAACCTGTTCAACGACTTCACCTACTTCCTCAACGATCCGGTCAACGGAGACCAGTTCCACCAGCTCGACCAGCGCATCCTCGGCGGCGGCGAGGTGAGCCACGTCTTCCAGGGCGACCTGTTCGGGCATCCGATGGAGAACGAGATCGGGGTGCAGACCCGCACCGACGCGATCCGCGTCGGGCTGTTCAACACCGCGAACCGCCAGTTCCGCACGGGCGTCCTCGACGACCGGGTGCTGGAGGCGAGCGGGGCGTTCTACGTCGACAACCGCGTGCGCTGGACCGACTGGCTGCGCACCAGCGTCGGCTTCCGGGCCGACGGCTACTACGGCGACGTGGTCTCCGACACGGCGGCCAATTCCGGCAAGGCACGGGACGGCATCGTCAACCCGAAGCTCGGGCTGGTGCTGGGGCCGTGGTTCGACACCGAGCTCTACGTGAACTACGGCGGCGGCTTCCACTCGAACGACGTGCGCGGCGTGACCGCGACGGTCGACCCGGCGAGCCCCCTCTTCAACATCGCGCGCTCGCCCTTCCTCGTGCCCTCGACCGGCTACGAGGTCGGCATCCGCAACCGCTCGATCGCCGGGCTGGAGACCGCATTGGCCTTGTTCCGCCTCGATTTCGCGTCGGAGAACCTGTTCCAGGGCGACACCGGCACGACGGAGCCGAGCCGGCCGAGCCGCCGCTTCGGCATCGAGTGGACCAACCGCTACGCGGTGACGCCGTGGCTGAGGCTGGAGGGGGACCTCACCGTCACCAATGCCCGCTTCTCCGACGTCGACCCGGTCGGCAACCGCATCCCCGAGGCGCCGACCACGATCGCGTCGGCCGGGTTCACCTTCGGCGAGGCCCTCGGCTGGTTCGGCGCGATGCGGCTGCGCTACTTCGGCCCGCGCCCGCTGATCGAGGACAATTCCGTGCGCTCGAAGCCGACGGCGCTGCTCAACGGCCGCGTCGGCTACCATTTCGACAACGGCCTCAGCCTGTCGCTCGACGTGCTGAACCTGACCAACGCCAAGTCGGACCAGATCACCTACTACTATATCTCGCGCCTGCCGGGCGAACCGGCCGACGGCGTCGCCGACCGGCACTTCCACCCGGTCGAGCCCACCGCCGTGCGGCTGACGCTGGCCGGGCGGTTCTGAGCGGCGGCCCTCGATCCGAGCGGCAGGCCCGGCGAAAACGGCCTCGCACGGTTCTGCCGCATTGACGGGGCGGCGGCCGGCGCCCTAGGCGTGGGGCATGCGCATGTGGCGGCCAGATTGGCGGGTCTGCCGCGCGGTCATCGCCGTGACCGCGCTCTACGCGCTCGCCCTGCAGGCCGTCCTCGGCGGGATGACGGGCGTGCGCACCCTCGACCCGGCGCACGCGCTCTGCCTGCAGGAATCCGGCGCGGACGGGCACGGCCCGGCCGACGCGCCCCATCACGGCGACCACCTGGCATGCTGCACGGCCGCGCAGGCGATGCCGATGGCGGACGTGCCGGTTCCGGCGGCCGTCGCGGTCGCCCGGTCCGCTCCCCCGGCCGTCGACGTTCCGTGGCGTCCCGTCCTCGCCGCCGCCGCCCGCGCTCCGCCGGGCATCGGCGCCGGCGCACGCGCCCCACCCGCCGCCTGATCCACCGCCCGGCCGCCGCCCAGCCGGAACGCGGCGTCGCGCCCTGCCTCACGGTTGCGCGCCGAAAGCCGTGCTCCGGGAAGGCCTCGGCCCGCATCGACCGATGCAGCCTGCCGCATCGCCGTCGCTCGGCCCCTCGCGATCGCGCGAGCCGGCATGCCCGGGACGCCGTCCCCCAACCGCCCGGCCGCCCGCGGCCGCGACCGCGACCGACACCGCCCCCTTCAGGAGAGTTGCCATGTCCAAGCTGTTCCGTCGCCGCGCGACCGGCTCCCTCGTCGCCCTCGCGCTGCTCGCGGTCCCGGCCGGCGCCCACGAGTACAAGGCCGGCGCGCTCGCGATCGCCCATCCCTGGACGCGGGCGACCCCGAACGGCGCCAAGGTCGGCGGCGGCTACCTCAGCGTCACCAACACCGGCACCGCGCCGGACACGCTGCTCGGCGCCACGGTGACCGGGGCCGACCACGTCGAGATCCATTCGATGACGATGGACGGCACCGTGATGAAGATGGCTCCGGTCCCGGGCGGCCTGGTCATCGCCCCCGGCGCCACGGTGACGCTCGCGCCGGGCGGCTACCACATGATGTTCGTCGACCTGACGGCGCCCCTGAAGAAGGGCGAGCGCGTCAAGGGCACGCTGCGGTTCGAGAAGGCGGGGACCGTCCCGGTCGAGTTCGCGGTCGAGGCGATCGGCGCGAAGGCCCCCGAGGGTGCGCAAGGGGCGGCCGGCGGCCACGATCATGCCCATTGATCCGCCGCCCGTCACGCCGGCCCAGCGCCGGGCGGGCTACGGCATCCTCGCGGCGGTGCTCGTCGGCATCCTCGGCATCGCCGGGGGCGTCGTGGCGATGCTGCCGCGCGGGCCCGCCAAGCCGGCGATGTCGGTGGTCGGCGGCCCGTTCCGGCTGCAATCGTCCAAGGGTGGGATCCTCGATTCGGCGACGCTGGCCGGCCGGCCCTTCCTGGTGTTCTTCGGGTTCACCCGCTGCCCGAACGTCTGCCCGACGACGCTGGCCGACCTCTCCAACCTGATCGACGACCTGCACAAGGCCGGCGGCGACATCGGCGCCTACTACATCACCCTCGATCCCGAGCGCGACGACACCGCGGTGCTGCGCGACTACATGGGCTCGTTCAGCGATTCGATCACGGGGCTGACCGGGACCCGCGAGGAGATCGACCGGGTGGCGCGGTCCTACCGCGTCTTCTCCAAGAAGGTCCCGCTGCCGGGGGGCGACTACACCCTGGAGCACACGCTGATGGTCTACCTGATGGACCGGAACGGCGGCTTCGTCGGCCCGCTCGATCTCGCGGCCGGGCACGGGCTCGCCCTCCGGCAGATCCAGGCCGTCCTGTGACGGGTCGGGCGAAGCGCGTCGGCGCCCTCGGCACCGCGCTGATCCTGCTGGCGATCTGGGCGCAGTCGATCGTGCCGCTCGCCGCCCTGCGGATGGCGCCCGACGCCGCGCCGCTCGGCCTGTCGGCGATCTGCGGCCATGCCGGCGCAGCCGACGCCGCGGGGGAGCCGGCTCCGCTCGTTCCCGGCTGCCACGCCTGCCCGCTCTGCGCCGTGGGGCTCGCCGCGCCGGTCGTCGCCGCACCGCAGCCGGCGGCGCGGGTCCTGCGCTGGTCGCCCGTCGCCTGGCCGACCCCGCCGCCCGCCCGCACCCCGCATCGCCCCCGGATCGCCGGCCGGCCGAGGGCACCGCCGACCCTGCTCTGATCGAATCGCGAACCTCTTCCGGCGGGCCGATCCCGCCTGCCTCCCGATCAGACGAGCCCGCCCGATGCCCTTCCTGCCCAAGCTCCGGCTGCGCGCCGGCCTCCTCCTCCTGTCCGCCAGCCCGCTCGCCGTCGCGCAGGCGCAGGCGCAGGCACAGGCACAGGCACAGGCACAGGAGAGCGTCACGCTCTCCGAGCTCTCGGTGGTCGGCGAGCGCGACGGGCCGGCACCGGCGGCCGGCATTCCCTTCGGCGTCGCCGCGCCGCAGGGCTCGGCGCCCAGCGTCATCGAGCATCCGGTCGGGCAGGTCGTGACCGGGATCGGGCGGCGCGACACGATCGAGAACCGGCCGGCGACGAGCGTCGGCGCGGTGCTCGCCAACAGCCCCGGCGTCACCGTGCGCCAGGGCAACGGCGGGCGCGACGTGATCATCTCGATCCGCGGCAACAACGCCCGCTCCACCGGCGTGATCAAGAACACGGTGGTGCTGGAGGACGGCTTCGTCCTGACCCAGCCCGACGGCGCCGCGCGCTTCGACCTCGCCGACCCGCGGGCCTATTCCCGCATCGACGTGTTCCGCGGGCCGCAATCGGCCCTGTTCGGCAACTACGCCACGGGCGGCGCGCTGGCCTTCCGCACCCGCACCGGTCGCGAGATCGACGGCTACGAGATCGGCACCGATGCCGGCAGCTTCGGCTATCTCAGCACCTCCTTCACGGTCGGCGGCGTCAGCGGCCCGTTCGAGATCAGCCTGTTCTCCAGCGACGTGCGCGCCAACGGCTACCAGGACCATTCGTCCTACGACACGCAGACCATCGACCTGCTGGCGAGCTACACCCCGACGCCGGACAACCGCTTCACCCTCAAGGTGATCAACAACGACCTGCACGCGGACCTCGCCGCCCGGTCGTCGCTGGCCGAGTTCCGCACCAACCCCTATCAGCGCGGCTGCGCGGCGGCGGCGACCGCGGCGGCGGGCTGCTCGCTCACCAACCTCTTCGTCAACGGCGCCTACGGCCGAAGGGTCGGCGTCACCGCCGACGAGGCCGGCTTCGAGCGCAAGGACCGGCGCACGATCGTGGCGGCGCGCTACGAGCACGACATCGACGCCCAGACCACCTGGCGCACGCAACTCGGCTTCGACGAGCGCAATTTCAACCAGCCGTTCTACGCGACCGCGTCACGGGGCTCGTACCCGTCCTGGAACTTTCTCACCGACCTCACCCGGCGCTACGACCTGTTCGGCCTGCCGGCGGTCGGCTACGTGGCTTTGGCCTACAGCACCATCGACAACCGGATCTCGACCTACAACCGCGCGCCCTACGGCGGCCCGCGGCTGGGCGCGCTGATCGGCGACCAAGAGGCGGTGCAGTCGAACCTCGGCGGCCGCGCCCGCACCGAGGTCGCGCTCTCCGAGCAGTGGACGGGCGTCGTCGGCATCGGCGCCGAGACCACGTCGATCACCGGGCGCAGCCTCGCCTACGCCTACGCGGCCGCGGGCGCGACCACGACGATCGCGGACGCGAACCGCAGCTTCCTCAACGTCGCCCCGGAACTGGCGCTGGTCTACCGCCCGAGCGCCGAATGGGCGTTCCGCGGCCGCGTCGCCACCGGCTACACCACGCCGGCGGCGAGCAACCTGTTCGTGACCTCGGCGGGCCTGCCCGGCAACAACACCGGGCTGCAGACCCAGGAGAACCTCGGCTTCGACCTCGGCACCGACTGGACGCCGGTCGAGGGGCTGCGCCTCAGCGTCACCGGCTTCTACGAGATCTTCCGCAACGAGCTCGTCTCGCAATCGCCCGGGGCCGGCCTGCAGAGCTACACCTTCAACGCCCCGGCCTCGGAGCACCGCGGCCTCGAGGTCGGCGCCGACTGGGCCTTCGCGCCGGGCTGGCGCATCGTCGCCGCCTACACCTTCGACGACCAGGTCTACACCCGCTACGTCGAGCAGCTCAGCGCCGGAGCGCTGACCCGCCGCCTCGACCGCGCCGGCAACCGCATCCCCGGCGTGCCGGCCAACCAGCTGCTCGCCCGCGTCGGCTACGACGTCCCGGCCGGGCCGCTCACCGGGCTCGGCGCCTTCGTCGAGACCGTGTTCCAGGACGATTTCTACCTCGACAACGCCAACCAGCTGAAGGCGCCGGGCTACGCGATCGTCAACGCCAACGTCCACTACGCGACGGAACTCCCCGGCGGCTACGCCAAGCGCCTCACGCTCTACGCCGAGGTGCGCAACCTGTTCGACACGGTCTACGCCGCCTCGGCCCAGAACCTCGCCGACACGATCAGCGCGACGACCGGGCTGCAGAACGGCGCGGGCGTGCTCGCCGGCACCACCGGCTCGATCTATGCCGGCGCCCCGCGCAACCTCGTCGCCGGGATGAAGCTGGCGTTCTGATGCCGACCCTCGGTGAGCCCGGCTCATCGAGGTTCGGCCCCCGCGACCGCCGGACCTCATGGGTTCTCACCTACGAGGCTTGGCCTGAAGACTCGGCATGAGCCTCAGATCACCGCCTCGATCAGGCCGAGGGTGCGGGCCTCCTCGGCCTCGATGTACCAATTGTAGGGAGCCCGCTCGATCACCTGATCGAGGGTCACGCTCGAGCCCTCGACGAGGTTGGCGAAGCCCTCGTTCTGGATCGCGATCGAGCACTCGATCTCGTGGAGCGTCGCCTTCACCGTGGCGATGCAGGTGGTCAGCGGACCGTTGATCCGGAGCTCCTTGGCGAGCTTGCGCTCGTGGATCATCAGCCGCGTGCCGGGGGTGAGGTAGCGGTTCTGCCGGGTGAAGAAGCTCATGAAGGTGGTGCCGGCGGAGTAGATCGCCGCCTTGCCGAGGAAGGCGTAGCGGCATTGCGGGTTCATCGCGCTCTTGAAGCGGATGTCCTCGCCCATCATCCGCGCGACCTCCGGGTCGCCGCCGAGCGTGGTCAGCTCGACGACGACCAGCCCCTCGCACGGGGCCTTTCCGATCTGGGCCCGGAAGTGCCGGTACATGTCGTAATCCACCGTGCCGGCGAGCAGGACGGTCGGAGCCGCGAAGTCGGCGGCTTTCAGGGTCGTATCCGGGGTCGTGGTGTTCATGGGGCGGGGCGGCCTTGCGATGCGGACGGGTTTGCGATCCGAACGGGATCGCGGCCTGCACAACCCGCGCCGGACCTGTTCGTTCAGGAAAAGATCCGCATCGGGGACGCCGTCAGCGCGACAGCCCGTCGTCGGGCGCGCGCAGGCGGTAGCCGACGCCGGTCTCGGTGAGCAGCAGGCGCGGGCGCTCGGGATCGGCCTCCAGCTTCTGCCGGAGCTGGCGCATGTAGACCCGGAGGTATTGCGGGTCGGACGAGGCCGAGACCGCGCCCATCAGCTGGGCGTGGGTCAGCACCTTGCCGGCATGCTGCACCAGCACCCGCAGGAAGTCGTACTCGCGCGGCGTCAGCTTCACCTCGCGCCCCTCCACCCGGACGATGCGGCGCACGAGGTCGACGCTCAAGGGCCCGACCTGGAACAGCGGGCGCTGCCCTTCCGTCGCGAGCTGGTGGCGGAGCGCCGTGCGGATGCGGGCCAGCAGCTCGCCCATGCCGAAGGGCTTGGTGACGTAGTCGTCGGCCCCGAGGTCGAGCGCCTCGACCTTGCCGGTCTCGTCGTCGCGGCTCGACAGCACCACCACCGGCAGGGCGGGATGCGCCGCGCGGATCCGGGCGAGGAGGTCGTGCCCGCGCATGTCGGGCAGCCCGAGATCGAGGATCACGAGGTCCACCGTCTCGTGGCCGGACGCCTTGCGGCCCAGGGTCTCCAGGGCGGTGCGGCCGTCGGGCGCCTCCAGCACGGCGTAGCCCTGGGTCCCGAGCCCGGTGCGCAGCAGCCGCCGGATCGGCGGCTCGTCGTCGACGACGAGGATGTGCAGGGTCATGCCGCCCGATCCGAGGCGGTCCGCGCGGGCTCGGCGGGGACCGGCAGGGTGATGGTGAACACCGCGCCGGAGCGGTCGCGGCGGTTGGCGCCGACGACCGTGCCGGCCATCGCCTCGATGAAGCCGCGGGAGATCGGCAGGCCGAGGCCGGTTCCGGCCCGCACGCTGTCGGCCTTGGCGACGCGGTAGAACGTGTCGAACACCCGTTCCAGGTCGGCCTCCGGCAGGCCGCCGCCCTCGTCGAGGATCTCGATCCGCACCCGCATCCCGTCCCGCCGCCCGCGCAGGCGGATGGTCGACCCCTCGGGGGCGTACTTGCCGGCGTTGTCGAGGAGGTTGACCAGCACCTGCTCGAACAGCACCGGATCGAGCCGCAGCGGCGGCAGGCCGGGCGCGATCTCCACCACGACGCGGTGGCCGGACAGGATCGCCTCCAGGCGGCGCAAGGCCGTGTCGGCGATCTCGGCGACGTCGTGCAGCGCGACGTTGGGCACCACCGCGCCGGCCTCCAGGCGGGTCATGTCGAGGAGGTTGGCGATGAAGCGGTTGAGGCGCTCGGATTCCGCGATGACGGTCGCGAGGAGATCCGCCTTCGCGGGGGCGTCGAGGGCGTCGTCGAGGTCGCGCAGCGTCGTGGCCGCGCCGAGCACGGCGGCGAGCGGCGTGCGCAGGTCGTGCGAGATCGAGGTGAGCAGCGCCTGGCGCAGGCGGTCGGTCTCGGCCGCGCGCTCGGCCCGGTCGAGGTCCTCGACGAGGCGGACGCGCTCGATGGCCAGCGCGCCCTGGTCGGAGAGCGCGTCGAGGAGGCGCCGGCACTCCGGCGAGAGGATCGGCCCGGCCCGGTCGGCGTCGAGGCCGATGACGCCGAGCGTCCCCCGGCCGGTCCGCATCGGCAGGAACAGGCGCTTGGCGCCGGGCAGGGTGTCGGCGCCGCGGCCCGCCGCCCGGTCGTTGTCGAAGGCCCACTTGGCGGCGGCGAGGTCGGCCGCGTCGAGGGTGTCCTCCGGCGGGTAGCCGGCGCGCACCGCGATCGCGCCGGCCTCGGGCAGGAGCAGCACGACGCGGACGTCGAGGCTCGCGGCGATCTGGTAGGCGGTCGCCCACAGCACGTCGTCGAGGGTGCCGCAGCCGGCGAGCTTGCGGCTGAAGCCGTAGAGCCGCTCGCTCGCCACGGCCCGCGCCCGCGAGACCACCGCCTCCTGGCGGGTGCGCGCGGCGAGGTTCGAGACCAGCACGGCGACCAGCGTGAACAGGCAGAAGGCGGCGACGTTGGTCGGGTCGGCGATGGTGAAGGTGTAGAGCGGCGGCAGGAAGAAGAAGTTGTAGGCGAGCGAGGCCGCCACCACGGCGGCGAGCGAGGGCCCGAGGCCGAAGCGCACCGCCACGGCGACCACGGCGGTGAGCAGGACGAGGTCGGCGTTCTCGACGCCGAGCATCGGCTGCAGGGCGAGCGCGATCCCGAGGGCGCCCCCGACGGCCGCGAGCGCGACCGCGTAGGGCCAGGCCGAGCGGGACGGCTCCGCGGCCGTGCGCACGCTCTTCGGCCCGGCCGCGTCCCCGCCCTGCGCCTCCCCACTCTGCGCCTCGCCCGCGATGACGTGGACGCTGATCTGCCCTGAGCCGCGCACGAGGTCGTGCACCACCGAGCCGTTCAGGATCTCGAACAGCCGCGAGCGCTCGGACTTGCCCACCACGACGTGGTTGGCGTTGGCGCTCCGCGCATAGGCCAGGATGTCGTCGGCGATCCGCCGCGAGCCCGGCACGGTCGCCGCCTCGCCGCCGAGCCGGTCGGCCAGCCGCAAGGTGTCGGCGATGCGGTCGCGGGCGGCCTCCGACAGCGCCTGCGCCCGCGGCCCCTCGACCGAGAGCGCGGTCCAGGGCGCGTGCAGGCGGTCGGCCAGGCGCTTGGCGTAGCGCACCAGCCCGGCCGCGCGCGGATCCTCGCTGACGCAGACCAGCACCCGCTCGCCCGCGCCCCAGGGCCCGGGGATGGCGTTGGCCCGCATGTGGCTCAGGAGTTCGTCGTCGACCCGGTCGGCGGTGCGGCGGAGCGCCAGCTCGCGCAAGGCCGTGAGGTTGCCGCGGGAAAAGTAGTGCCGCAGCGCGCGGGCGGCGTTGCGGGGCAAGTAGACCTTGCCGTCCTCAAGACGCCGGATCAGGTCGTCGGGGTTGAGGTCGATCACCTCGATGTCGTCGGCCCGGTCGAGGATGCCGTCGGGCACGGTCTCGCGCACCCGGATGCGGGTGATCTGGGCGACGACGTCGTTCAGGCTCTCGACGTGCTGGATGTTGAGGGTGGTGTCGACGTCGATGCCGGCGTCGAGCAATTCCTCGACGTCCTGGTAGCGCTTCGGGTGGCGCGAGCCCGGCGCGTTGGTGTGGGCGAGCTCGTCGACCAGCGCCAGGGCCGGGCGCCGGGCCAGCAGCGCGTCGAGATCCATCTCGTCGAGGCGGGTGCCCTTGTAGGCGACGGCGCGGCGCGGGACGACCTCCAGCCCGGCGACGAGGCTTTCGGTCTCCGCGCGGCCATGGGTCTCGACCACGCCGACCACCACGTCGAGGCCGGCGCGGGCCTTGGCCTGGGCCGTGGTCAGCATCTCGTAGGTCTTGCCGACCCCCGGCGCGGCGCCGAGGAAGATCTTCAGCCGGCCGCGCGACCGGCTTTCGCGGCGCGCGGCTTCGAGCAGCGCGTCGGGGGAGGGGCGGGACGGGTCTCGGCTCGGCTCGGGCATCGGGGGCGCATCCTACCCGCAACGGGGCCCGAATGGGCCAGCGCCTATTTCGCCAGCCCGTCCAGCGCGAGGTTGAGCGCCAGCACGTTCACCCGCGGCTCGCCGAGGATGCCGAGCCAGCGACCGCGGACCTGCCCCTCGACGAGGTCGCGCACGGCCGGCTCGGGGAGCCCGCGCGCGGCCGCCACGCGCTTCACCTGGAACAGGGCGGCGGCGGGCGAGAGGTCCGGGTCGAGGCCCGAACCGCTCGTGGTCACGAGGTCGACCGGCACCGGCACGCCCGGGTTCTCGGCCTTCAGGCGGGCGAGGTCGGCGCCGACCCGCTCGGCGAGCGCCGCGCTCGTCGGGCCGAGGTTGGAGCCCGACGAGTTCGCGGCGTTGTAGGGCGCCGGCACGGTCTTGGCGGGGTCGGCCGGGTCGGCGGCGCTGGTCGCGGACGGCCGGCCCTGGAAGTAGCGCGCGCCGGCGAAGGCCTGGCCGATCAGGCTCGACCCGACGGGCTTGCCGTCGCGCAGGACGATCGAGCCGGCGGCCTGGCTCGGGAAGGCGAGGCCGGCGATCCCGGTCATCGCGAGCGGATAGGCGAGCCCGGTGAGCGCGGTCAGCGCGATCAGCAGGACGAGGGCGGGGCGAAGCTGGGTCAGCATGGCGGTGTCTCGTGACGCGAAGGGGGAGGATCAAGCGAGGCGGAGCGCGGTGACGGCGAGGTCGATCGCCTTGATGCCGACGAAGGGCACCAGGATTCCGCCCAGGCCGTAGACCGCCAGGTTCCGGCGCAGCAGCGCGCCGGCGCCGACCGCGCGGTAGGCCACGCCGCGCAGGGCCAGCGGGATCAGCGCGACGATGATCAACGCGTTGAAGATGATCGCCGACAGGATCGCGCTCTGGGGCGAGGCGAGCCCCATCACGTTCAGCGCCTGGAGCTGCGGATAGAGCCCGAGGAACATTGCCGGGATGATGGCGAAGTACTTCGCCACGTCGTTGGCGATCGAGAAGGTGGTCAGCGCGCCGCGCGTCATCAGCAGCTGCTTGCCGATGCCGACGATCTCGATGAGCTTGGTCGGGTCGGAATCGAGGTCGACCATGTTGCCGGCCTCGCGCGCCGCCACCGTGCCGGTGTTCATCGCGACGCCGACGTCGGCCTGGGCGAGGGCGGGGGCGTCGTTGGTGCCGTCGCCGCACATCGCGACGAGCTTGCCCTGCGCCTGCTCGCGGCGGATCAGCGCCAGCTTGTCCTCGGGGGTGGCCTGGGCGAGGAAGTCGTCGACGCCGGCCTCGGCGGCGATCGCGGCGGCGGTGACTGGGTTGTCGCCGGTGATCATCACCGTGCGGATGCCCATGCGGCGCAGCTCGGAGAAGCGCTCCCGGATGCCGCCCTTCACGATGTCCTTCAGCGTCACCACGCCGAGGAGGCGTCCGTCGCGGGCGACGGCGAGCGGCGTGCCGCCGGCCTTGGCGACGTCGTCGGCGATGGCGCGGACCTCCTCGACGCTCTCGGCCGAGGCGGTCGGCGCGTAGGCCAGGGCCGCGCTGGAGCCCCGGGTCGCGACCGGGCCGCCGCTCACCGCCGCGACGATCGAATCGACGGCGCCCTTTCGGATCTGCGAGCCGGCGAGGTCGACGCCGCTCATCCGGGTCTGTGCGGTGAACGGCACGAAGGTGGCGTCGAGGCTTGCCATGTCGCGGGCGCGGATCCCGTAGCTCTCCTTGGCCAGCACCACGATCGAGCGGCCCTCCGGCGTCTCGTCGGCGAGGGAGGCGAGCTGCGCCGCGTCGGCGAGCTCCTGCTCGGTGACGCCGCGGACGGGGCGGAACGCGGTGGCCTGACGGTTGCCCAGCGTGATCGTGCCGGTCTTGTCCAAGAGCAGCGTGTCGACGTCGCCGGCCGCCTCCACGGCGCGGCCCGACATGGCGAGCACGTTGAAGCGCACCAGCCGGTCCATGCCGGCGATGCCGATGGCCGAGAGCAGCGCGCCGATGGTGGTCGGGATCAGCGTCACGAACAGGGCGACCAGCACGATCAGCGGGATCGCGCCGCCGGCATAGGAGGCGAAGCTCGGGATCGAGGCGACGGCGAAGACGAAGATCAGGGTCAGGCCGGCGAGCAGGATGTTGAGCGCGATCTCGTTCGGGGTCTTCTGGCGGGCGGCGCCCTCGACGAGCGCGATCATCCGGTCGACGAAGGTCGAGCCGGCCGCGGCCGTGATCCGCACCCGGATCTCGTCGGAGAGCACCTGCGTGCCGCCGGTCACCGCCGAGCGGTCGCCGCCCGATTCGCGGATCACCGGGGCGGATTCGCCGGTGATCGCCGCCTCGTTGACCGAGGCGATGCCGAGGATCACCTCGCCGTCCGAGGGGATGATGTCGCCGGCCTCGACCAGCACCACGTCGCCGACCTTGAGGTCGTTGCCGGGGACGGTCTCGAAGGCGCGGCCCGCACCCGTCAGCCGCTTGGCCATGGTCTCGGTGCGGGTGCGCCGCAGGGAATCCGCCTGCGCCTTGCCGCGCCCCTCGGCGATCGCCTCGGCGAAGTTGGCGAACAGCACCGTGAACCAGAGCCACAGGATGATCTGCCCAGAGAAGGCGAGGTTCTCGGCGCCCGTCGCGGCGTCGCGGACGAACAGCACCGTGGTGAGCGCGGCGACGACCTCGACGACGAACATCACCGGGTTGCGCACCATGAGGCGCGGATCGAGCTTCCGCAGCGCGCCGAGGAGGGCCGGGCCGACGAGGGCGGCGCTGAGCAGGGTCTGGGAGGGGCGGGACATGGGGTTTCGTCCGGATGCGGGGGAGGGCCGGCGGGCTCAGTGTCCGAGCGCGCGGCCGAGGAGGGCGGCGCCGGCCATCAGGCCGAGGGCGCCGAGGAGGGTGAGGCTCAGCATCGCCAGGATCAGGTCGGAGACCCGGACCGGCGGGCGGCGCCCGGCGACGGCCGGGCGCGGGCGCTGCGCGCCCCGCTTGCGCCGCGGCAAGGGGCGGGGCGCTGTGCGGGGGGCGGCGTGGAGGAGGGTGCGGCCCACGGGTCAGCCCCCCGCGGCGAAGGTCTGGCCGAGGCCGCCGGCGAGGTGCTCGACGATCGGCCCCAGCGCCAGCGCCGGGAAGAAGGTCAGACCGCCGACGATGAGGATCACGCCGACGAGGAGCCCGACGAACAGGCCGCCGTCGGTGGGGAACGTTCCGGACGAGGCCGGCACGGTCTTCTTGGCGGCGAGCGCGCCGGCGATGGCGAGCGCCGGGACGATCACGAAGAACCGCCCGACCAGCATGCCGGCCGCCAGCGTGGTGTTGTAGAAGGTCGTGTTCGCCGTCAGGCCGCCGAAGGCCGAGCCGTTGTTGGCCGCCGCCGAGGTGAAGGCGTAGAGCATCTCGGAGAAGCCGTGCGGGCCGGCATTGGCGGGCCCCGCGAGCCCCGCGGCGACCACGGTGGCGAGCGCGGTGCCGCCGAGCATCATCAGCGGCAGGCAGAGGATGGCGAGCATCGCCATCTTCACCTCGCGCGCCTCGATCTTCTTGCCGAGGTATTCCGGCGTGCGCCCGACCATCAGCCCGGCGACGAAGATCGTGACGATGACGAAGACCAGCATGCCGTAGAGCCCGGCGCCGACGCCGCCGACGATGATCTCGCCGAGCTCCATGTTGATCAGCGGGATCATGCCGCCGAGCGCGGTGAACGAGTCGTGCATGGCGTTGACCGCGCCGCAGGAGGCGGCGGTGGTGACGACGGCAAACAGCGCCGAGGCCACGATCCCGAACCGGATCTCCTTGCCCTCCATGTTGCCGCCGGGAAGCCCGAGCGCGTTCAGGACCGGGCTGCCGGCGGCTTCGGCGCCGTAGGTGACCGCGATCCCGGCCCCGAACAGCACGGCCATCGCGGCCAGGATCGCCCAGCCCTGACGCTCGTCGCCGACGCTGCGGCCGAACAGGTTGGTGAGCGCGGCGCCGATCGCGAAGATCGAGACCATCTGCACGAAGTTCGACAGCGCGGTCGGGTTCTCGAACGGGTGGGCGGCGTTAGCGTTGAAGAAGCCGCCGCCGTTGGTGCCGAGCATCTTGATCGCGACCTGGCTCGCCACCGGCCCGACCGCGATGGTCTGGGGCGCGCCCTCGAGCGTCGTCGCCGCGACGGCGCCGCCGAAGGTCTGCGGGATGCCCTGCCAGACCAGGAACAGCGTGAACACGACGCAGAGCGGCAGCAGCAGGTAGAGGGTGCAGCGGGTGAGATCGACCCAGAACGAGCCCACCGTCCGCGCCGAGGCCCGCGAGAATCCCCGGACGAGGGCGACGGCCAGGGCGATGCCGGTCGCGGCCGACAGGAAGTTCTGGTGGGTCAGCCCCAGCATCTGCGACAGGTACGAGAGCGTGGTCTCACCGCCGTAGGACTGCCAGTTGGTGTTGGTGACGAAGCTCGCCGCGGTGTTGAAGGCGAGGTCCGGCGCCACGGCGCCCTGCCCGTCCGGGTTCAGCGGCAGGGCCGCCTGCAGCCGCAGCAGGCCGTAGAGCAGCACGAAGCCGGCCGCGTGGAAGACGAGCATCGCGGTGGCGTAGGCGAGCCAGTGCTGCTCGTGGGTCCGGTCGATGCCGGCCAGGCGATAGAGCCCGCGCTCGATCGGCTTGAGCACGGGCGAGAGCAACGTCCGCTCGCCCGCGAACACGCGGGTCATGTAGCCGCCGAGGGGGCGCACGAGCGCCAGCACGACCGCGCAGAAGAGCGCGATCTGGATCCAGCCGTTCACGGTCATGGGCTTGGTGTCCTTCAGAACCGCTCGGGGCGGACGAGGGCGTAGGCGAGGTAGGCGAGGAGGCCGACCGTCACGAGGGCGCCGAGGGTCAGGTCGAGAGACAGGCCGTAGGGCATGGCGGGGCCCTCACAGGCGCGCGCACAGGCCGGCATAGCCGACCGCGAGGGCGAAGAAGGCGAGGCCTCCGGCGAGGAAGACGAGGTCGAGCATGGCGGGCGTCCGGACGAGGAGCCGGCAACGCGGTCGTGGGCCGACCGGTCCGCTTCGACCGATCCGCCCCGGCGACCTGCTTGCCGTGATCGTCAGAGTGGCCGGACGCGCCGTAGGAATGCGAGAGGGAGGCGGCGCCGAATCCATAAGGATCCCATCAGGATCGGGCCGGCTCGGCGGTGTCGGGCACGGACGACCGCGTCCGGTCGAAGGCGCGGCGGATCGCGCGCTGTCCCGGCGTCTCGACGGCGTAGCGGATCACGGTCGCGAGCCCGACCGAGGCGAGGACGGCCGCGAGGATCGCCGATCCGGACGACCATCCGCCGGCCTCCAGCGCCCGGATGATCGCGTAGCCGAGGATCTGGTGGACGAGGTAGAGCGGGTAGGAGATCGCCCCGAGGAAAACCAGGAGCGCGCAGCCGAGCCAGGGCAGCCGCCCGGTCGCGGCGGCGAGGACCGTGCCGGCAAAGCCGAGCACGAGCAGGACATAGAAGCCCGTCCCGACGCCGCCGTAGTCGACGGCGGGCCCGAGGGCGGTGAAGCCGAACGCGGCGGCGAGCGCCCCGAGGCCGAGGGGGGTCAGCGCGCCCGCCGCGAGGCGCGCGAGCATCGCCCCGATCACGAACAGCAGCGCGAAGGGAAGGTTGAGGAGCACGACCACCTGCAGCGTCCGGACCGGAAGGACCAGCGTGCCGACGAACGCCGCGGCGAGCCATCCGGCGCAGATCCGCTCCAGGCGCAGCCCGGGATCGGTCGCCGGGCCCCTATGGATCAGGGCGAGGGCGGCGAGGGCGGCGAGGGCGTAGAAGGCGACCTCGTAGGTCAGCGTCCAGTGGGACGGATCGATCGGCGGCACCCGGATCAGCGAACTGAGCATCGTCAGACCCGCGAGGGCCGCGCCCGGCGTGATCCCCACGGGATTCGGGCCGCCGAGGGCGAAGATCCCCAGCGTGACCCCCGAGCAGACGAGGAAGGCGGGATACAGCCGCGCGACCCGCCGCACGGCGTAGTCTCCGAGGGACGGCGTCCGCCCGAGCGTACCGGCAATCACGAAACCGCTCAGGATGAAGAACAGCTCGACGCCGAAATGCCCGGCGGCGAAGCTCGGAACGCGGTCGACATGCGGCCCGATGCGGCCTTCGTAGCTGAAGAGGTAATGGTGCAGCATCACCATCGTTGCGGCGAGACCACGCAGGGCGTCGATGGATCAGATTCGGCCGATGGGGCGGACGGGGGTGTTGCCCGAATCAATCGACATACTTTAGGTACGTTTTCCGCAACGCGTTCCCGTCACGCCATGACAGCGCGGTTGCCTTAAGAAACGTTGACCCCTGCCGTGCGGGATACCGGCCATTCGAAAAAAGCGTGGCTGCACCGTTGGAAAGGTATAGATTGATACCACGATTACAGTGCTCCTCTTGATTGTATTCCGAGAGCGCCGGTTACACCGCACATCCGGGCATCCCGCCCGACAGCACGAACCCTGTGAGGCCAGCCCCATGACGACCGCGGAACAGAAGAAGCCGACCGATGCCGACCACACCGTCGGCAACCGCATCGCGGTGCTTCGGGCCGCCCGCGGGATCAGCCAGACCGCCCTGGGCCAGGCGCTGGGGGTGAGCTTCCAGCAGGTCCAGAAGTACGAGAAGGGCCGCAACCGCGTCGGCGCCGGCCGCCTGCAGACGATCGCCGACCATCTCGGCGTCCCGGTCTCGACCTTCTTCGAGAGCGAGCCCGGCGAGGCCCGCAGCTTCGAGGACGGCACGAGCCTGCCCTTCCTCGGCATCGCCGGCGCCGCGGAGCTGCTGAAGGCCTACGCCGCGATCGCCGACCTGCAGATGCGCCGCGACGTCCTGGCGATGGTGAAGTCCGCCGCCCGGATCGCCCGCGCCAGCACGCCCGACGCGTCCGCTTCCGACATCGCCTGACACGCGGGCCGACGCCACGGCGCCGGCCGCACGCGACAACGTGATCGCCGGGCGCTCCGATGCGCCTATCTTCCCGGATGCGAGCCACGCCGGCTTGCCGAAAGGGAGGATCCGATAATCCGCACCGTCCGCGGCGGCTTCGCCGCATTGGCGCTGTCCGCCTTCGCGCTGTCCGCGACCGTCTCCGGGGCGTCGGCAGCCGAAGGCCTGGCGTACCGGGCTGCGCTGAAGGCAGGCTCGGAAGTGCCCGCCAACGATAGCAAGGGCACCGGCGAGATCTCGGCGACCTACGATCCGGCGAGCAAGACGCTGACCTGGAAGGGCAGCTACAATGGGCTGACCGGGCCCGTGACGGCCGCGCATTTCCACGGTCCGGCCGAGGCCGGCGCCAATGCCGGCGTGCTGATCCCGGTGACCGCCGCCGCCAGCCCGTTCGAGGGCTCGGCCACGATCGACGACGCCAAGGCGGCCGACCTCGTCGCGGGCAAGATCTACGTCAACCTCCACACCGCCGCGAACCCGAAGGGCGAGATCCGCGGGCAGGTGGTGCGCGCGCCGTAGGCCTTTTCCGGGCCGCGCGCTTTCTGTAGGCCGCTCGCCGGGGGACGGCATGCGGAGGCTCGGTCGGTGAAGCAATCGGACGCCATCATCGCCTGGACGCCGGCGCGCTGGGCGGAGCTGCGCCCGGACACCGCCGGCCAGGTCGCGGTGCTGCCCCTCCCCGACACGGAGGGCGCGGCCAAGCGCTTCCTAATGCGCGGCGGGGCCGGCTCCTCGGCCCTCCAAGCCCTGACGGGGGAGGCGCGCATCGCCCGCCTGTTCATCGACTTCCAGACCCTGGTGGTGCGCGACGGCCTCGACCCGCAGGCGGTGCACCGGGCGTTCCTCGCCATCGACGAGTACCGGTTCCGCATCGCCCCCGACACGGAGGGCGCGGAGTTCGAGGATCCGCCGGAAGAGGATTGATCGCAGAGCCGCCCGAACGGCTCGCGGAGTCACAATCGAGAAAAGGCGGGCGCTTACTCACGGTTGCCCTAGTTGAGTCCCGGCACGCCTTGCGCCACGGAGCCTTCCGCGATGCCTCTCGCAGCCTCTCCCGCACCCAGCCGCCTGTCCCGCCGCGCGCTGATCGCCGCCGCCGGGCTGCTACCCTTGGCCCAAACCCTCGCGGCGGAGGAGGCGCTGATCCGCCGGCCGATCCCGTCGACGGGCGAGCTGCTGCCGGTGGTCGGCATCGGCACCTCGCGCCGCTACGAGGTCGCGCCGACGCCCGAGGCCGTCGCGCCGCTGCGGGCGGCGGTGGAGCGCTTCGTGGCGCTCGGCGGATCGGTGATCGACACCGCCCCGAGCTACGGCACGGCGGAGGACGTGCTCGGCCTCATCCTCCCGGACGGGGCCCTGCGCGAGAAGGTGTTCCTGGCGAGCAAGGTGGACACCACCGGCCGCGAGGCGACGCGCGCCGAGTTCGAGCGCTCGCTGGCGCGGATGAAGGTCGCGCGGATCGATCTGCTGGCCGTGCACAACCTGATCGACGCGACCGAGAACCTCGCGGTGCTGCGCGACCTCAAGGCCGAGAAGCGGATCCGCTACCTCGGCGTCACGGTCTGGCGCGACGGGCAGTTCGACGGGCTGGAGCGGGTGATGCGCGGCGAGCCCCTCGACGCGATCCAGGTCAACTACGCGATCGACAACCGCGAGGCCGCCGAGCGCATCCTGCCGCTCGCCGCCGACCGGGGGCAGGCGGTGATGGTCAACGTGCCGTTCGGGCGCGACCGCCTGTTCAAGGCGGTCCAGGGCAAGGCGGTGCCGGACTTCGCCAAGGGCTTCGGCTGCGAGACCTGGCCGCAATTCTTCCTGAAATACGTCCTCGGCCACCCGGCCGTGACCTGCCCGATCCCCGGCATGGCGAAGGTCGCCTACGTCGAGGACAACCTCGCCGCAGCCCGCGGGCGCCTGCCCGATGCGGCCGAGCGGAAACGGATGGAGGCCTTCATCGATGCGCTCTGACCTTTTGGGACTTTCCCGTCGTGCCGCGCTCATCGCCGGCCTCGCATGCCTCGCGTTTCCGGCGATGGCGCAGGAAGCATCCAAGAAAATCCGGATCGGCGTGATCGGCTCGGGCAACATCGGCGGCACGATCGGGAGCCTCTGGGTCAAGGACGGGCACGAGGTGATGTTCTCCTCCCGCCATCCCGAGACCCTGAAGGCCCTGATCGAGGCCCTCGGGAGCAAGGCCAAGGCCGGCACGCCCGAGGAGGCGATCGCCTTCGGCGACGCGGTGCTCGTGGCGGTGCCGTACAAGGCCTATCCGGAGCTCTCGACATCCTACGCCGCCGCGCTCAAGGGCAAGGTCGTGCTCGATGCCGGCAACGCCACCAAGGCGCGCGACGGCGAGCTCTACGACGAGGTCCAGGCCAACGGCATCGGCGCCACCTCGGAGAAGTACTTCCCCGGCGCCAGGCTCGTCCGGGCGTTCAACGCCGCCAACTACAAGGTCTTCGCCAAGGAGGGCGCCAACGGCGGGGCCGACCGGGCCGGCGGCCGCATGGCGATCCCGATCGCCGGCGACGACGCCAGCGCCCTCAAGGTCGCCGAGGGCCTCGTGCACGATGCCGGCTTCGACCCGGTGGTGGTCGGCGGCCTGAAGGACGCGAGCAAGTTCGCCATGGGCTCGCCGGGCTTCGGCCACGAGAAGACCGCGCCGGAGCTGCGCAAGACCCTCGGGCTGACGCCGTGACGATGGCCACCGGGCAACTCCCTCTCCCCTCTGCGGGGGAGGGCGCGTCGGAGCCGGTCCTTGCAACAAGTTGACCCGATGAATCACGCAACGCCGCCGAGCGAGGCCGCGCCTTCGAACGCCCTCGCGCGCCTGATCGGCGTCCGGCCCGGAGAGGGGCCGGCCCTGGCCTGGTCCTGGGCCTACATCTTCTCGATCCTGGCCGCCTACTACGTGCTGCGGCCGATCCGCGACCAGATGGGCGTGGCCGGCGGCATCGAGAACCTGCCCTGGCTGTTCACGGCGACGCTGGTCGGGATGCTGGCGCTGAACCTGCCCTTCGCCTGGCTGGTCAAGCGCATGCCGCGCGCGCGCTTCGTGCCGCTGACCTACCGGTTCTTCGGCGCCAACATCCTTTTGTTCGCGCTGGCGCTCTACCTCGCCCCGCCGGACTGGGACGTGTGGATCGGGCGGGTGTTCTTCGTCTGGCTCTCGATCTTCAACCTGTTCGTGGTGTCGATCTTCTGGGCGACCATCGTCGACGTATTCTCGACGAGCCAGGGCAAGCGCCTGTTCGGCTTCATCGCGGCCGGCGCGACGCTCGGGGCGATCGCCGGCTCGGCGACGACCGCGCTGCTCGCCAAGACCGTGCCGACCTGGGGCCTGATGCTCGGCGCGGTCGCGCTGCTCGAATGCGCCGTGTTCAGCATGCGCGGGCTCGCCCGCCTGTCGGAGCGGCTGCGGCGAGCGCCGTCCGGCGGGCCGGAGCAGGGGACGGGACAGGTGATCGGCGGCAGCGTGTTCGCCGGCGTCACCCGGACGTTCGCCTCGCCCTACCTCCTGAACATCTCGCTGTTCCTGCTGCTGTTCTCGGTGACCTCGACCTACCTGTATTTCCAGCAGGCGGCGATCGCCAAGGCGAGCTTCCCCGACCGGGCGGCGCAGACGGCGTTCTTCGCCGGCGTCGACCTGGCGGTGAACGTGCTGACGCTGGGGGTGCAGTTCTTCCTCACCGGGCGGATCGTGCGCCGGATCGGCGTCGGGCTCACCCTGGCGATCCTGCCCGCGCTGAGCATCCTCGGCTTCGGGCTGCTGGCGCTGGCGCCGTCCATCGCTGCCATCGTCGGCTTCCAGGTGCTGCGGCGGGCAGGCAACTTCGCGATCAGCCGGCCGATCCGCGAGGTGCTGTTCACGGTGGTGCCGCGGGAGGACCGCTACAAGGCCAAGAGCTTCATCGACACGGTGGTCTACCGCCTGGGCGACCAGGCCGGCGCGTGGTCCTATGCCGGCCTCGGGGCGCTCGGGTTCGGCGCGGCGGCGGCCTCGGTGGTGGCGGTGCCGCTCTCGGCGGCCTGGCTCGTCAACAGCCTATGGCTCGGGCGGGCGCAGGAGCGGCGCCACCGCGCCGCGCGGGCGGCCGAAGCCCTCGGCTACGCCGACGGGATCTGAGGACCGGCCGGCGGCTCAGCGGCGGCGGGCGCGCACCCGGACCGGCCGCAGGACGGGCGCGCCCGCGTGGCGGTCGCCGAGCGCCCGGCCGACGAGGCCCGCGACGCCGATCGCCGCGCATCCGGCGAGCGCCGCGGCGACGCCCTGGCCGAGCCATTCGACAAACCCGAGGATCGCCATGCAACAGCCCTCCGAATCCTGCTCCAGGCTGAGCGCCCGACGGTTAACGAAAGGTTAATGCGCCGACGCCGCATCCCCGCCTCACAGCCGCCGCCCCGGGACGGGATCTGTCCGGCACCGCAACCGTTAAGCCGACGTTAACCCTGGCGCTTCGATGGAGCGTCGGACGCGACCGGCCTAGGGGAGGTCTCGAAGGCATGACCTGCTGGTCCGATTCGCGGCCCGTCCTGTGGCTCGCCCCGGCGCTCGCCTTCGTGAGCCTGCCCCTTATGATCGGGCCCCTTGCGATCGGTCCCCTTGCGATCGGGCCCGCCTCGGCGCAGGAACCGCTCTTCCTGCGCATCCGCCCCTCGGATGCGCCTCCGCCCGCGATCGGCTCCGGCGGGGTCGATCCGGAGATTGCGGCGGCGCGGGCGGCGCGCGAGGCGGTGTGGGAGCGCAGCACCGTCCGCGCGAACATCGCGATCGCCTCGGTCTGCACCGGCTGCCTCGGACGGCCGCCGGCGCCGACGCCCCTGCGGCCGGACCGGCCGCGGCCCGCCACCCCGCCGGAGAGCGCGCGCGCCGCGCTCGCTCCGGCCGAGCCTTCCCCCGACGCGGCCGCCGGCCCCGCCGCGGACCCGACATCGACCCGAGGTGATCCATGACCCAAGCCCATCCGACCAGCGGCGCCGAGCCCGATGCCGCCTGCCCGGTCTCCCTGGAACTGCTCGGCGAGGTCTACCGGGCCGACGAGTACGACTTCCCCGAGATCGTCGCCGGCATCGCGCCGCTGAAGCGGGCACAGCTCGCCGCCTACCTCTACGGCAAGAGCCACATGCACCAGCTCGGCCTGAAGGTGGCCCGCGCCTGCGAGCGCGAGGACCTGATCCGGGTCGCCGGCGAGGTCGGATCGGTGATCCACGGGCAGGCGCACCTCAAGCCCGCGCCCGCCCCCGTCCCGGTGGTCGAGGCCGGCGCGCCCAAGCCGAAGAAGGTCAGCCTCGGCGGGCCTGCCAAGAAGATCAGCCTCGGCGGCTCGGCCGCCAAGGGCCGCAGCTTCGACTGAAGCCCCTCTTTCTCGTCGGGCCGAATACGGCACCGGTGCCGCGCGGAGGGAGCCCGCGGCGCGCCGGTGCCGCTCGTCGCGCGCGCCTCGCCTGGAGTGTCAACGCATGTACGGTTCTTGGTTCAAGCTCGGGATGGACGCCACGATGCTGGCGTTCGAATCGCAGCAGGTGATCGGCATGCGGCTGATGATGCTCTCGGCGGGCGGGGCCGTCGGCCAGGCCGAGGCGCAGCGCATGGTGACCGAGAAGGTCGTGGCGGCGGGCGAAGCCGCGCTGATGATGGCGTCCGGCGCCTCGACCGCCAAGGTCATCGCCGGCTACCGGCGCAAGGTCCGGGCGAACGCGCTCCGCCTGTCGAAGCGCTGACGACCCCGCGCCGGCGCACGGATTCGCGCCGGCTTCGCACCGCAACACCCGTTAACCCTGCCTTAACCACCGGCTTTCATCGTTTCCCCGGGACAGCAACGGGAGACGAGACATGGACCTGATCGAGCACCGGGTGCGCGAGCGCGCCTACTACATCTGGGAGGACGAAGGCCGCATCCACGGCCGGGCGGACGCCCACTGGCTGCGCGCCGAAGCCGAGATCGCCGCGCCCGCGCCGATCCTGACGATCGAGGCCGTCGCCGAGACCAGCCTCGCCCCGAGCCCGGCCAAGACCCTGAAGCCCCGCGCCAGCCGCGCCAAGGCCATTGCGAAGCCCGCCGAGGCCGCCGCGAAGCCTGCCGCCAAGACCGCTGCCGCCAAGCCGGCCCCGAAGGCCGCCGCGTCCAAGATCGCGGCCCCCAAGGCTCCGAAGGCGCTCGCGGCCGCCAGCCTCGCCGCCAAGCCGAAAGCCGCCCGCGCCACGACCGGCGCCAGCCTGCACTGAGCCGCCGCCGAGGCCTCGAAACGGCAAGAGCCCGCCCCTCGACCGAGGGGCGGGCTCTTGCCGTTTCGAGGACCCGCTCGGCCCCTTCCCGGATGGCCCCGGATGCGGGATACGCCGATCCTGCAGGCGCGAGGGACGGATCCCCGAATCTCCGTAAGCCAGGGGTTGTGGTTCGCATGCCAGACGCCGTGAGCGGGGCCGACGCGCCCGCATCCGCCAAGCCGTCGGTCCTGACCCACCTCGCGGATCGCCGCATCGTGGCGATGCTCGGGCTCGGCTTCAGCTCCGGGCTTCCGTTCCTGCTGGTCTACGTCACGCAGTCGGCGTGGCTGTCGGAGGCGAAGGTGCCGATCGGCATCCTCGGGCTGCTGAGCGAGCTGACGCTGGCCTACAAGTTCAAGTTCCTCTGGGCGCCGTTCCTCGACCGCTACGACGCCCCGATCCTCGGGCGCTGGCTCGGGCGGCGGCGCGGCTGGATCGTGGCGACGCAGCTCGGCGTGGCGCTGACGCTCGCCGGCATCGCCTTCGGCGACCCGGCCGACTTCCTCGCCTGGACGGTGGTGTTCTCGCTGGCGCTGGGATTCGCCGGTGCGACGCAGGACGTGGTGATCGACGGCTGGCGCATCACCGCGGCGCCGCCCGAGCGGCAGGCGCTGATGTCGTCCTTCGCCGAGGTCGGCTGGCGGGTCGGCAACCTCGCGGCGGGCGCCGGGGCGCTCTACCTCGCCGACGCCTACGGCTGGCGCGCCGCCTACCTGTGCATGGCCGTGCTGATGGCGCCCGGGATGATCGCGGCCCTGATCGCCCCCGAGCCGGAACCCGCCCGGCCCGCGACGCACGAGCGCGCCGGCTTCGTCGAGACCGTGGTCGCGCCGATCCGCGAGCTGGTGACGCGGCTCGGGCCGATGGCGGTGCCGATCCTCGTGATGGTCGCGGGCTTCCGCATGCCCGGCTACGTGTCGAGCGCGATGGCGATGCCGCTGTTCAAGAGCCTGCACTACTCCAACACCGACATCGCCACGGTGACCAAGCTGTTCGGCTTCGGCGTCGCGCTGGCCGGCACGTTCCTGGCGAGCTTCGTCGTGCCGCGGATCGGGATCCTCGCGAGCCTCGTCGCGGGCACCGTGTTCGGCTCGGCCTCGCACCTCGCGCTCGCCTACCTCGCGATCCACGGCGGTGACGGGGGAGCGGCGTTCTGGACCTTCGCGATCGCCGTCAGCGTCGACAGCTTCGCCTACGCCTTCGCCTCGATCGTGCTGATCACCTACATGTCGTCGCTGGCCGCGAGCGAGCACGCCGCCAGCCAGTACGCGCTGCTGACCTCGCTGTGCGCGCTCCCCGGCAGCCTGCTGGCCGGCGCCTCCGGCTTCATCATCGCCGATGTCGGCTTCGCCTGGTTCTTCGTCGGCACGGCGCTGATCGGCGTGCCGGTGGCGCTCCTGTGCGCCTATGTCTGGCACGTCCATCCGCGGACGGAGGCGCCGGCGGCGTGAGTCCGCGACGAGGGCCGTGGAACGGCGGCGAAGCTGTGCCGTTGTCCGACGAGAACCCTGCACCGACCGGCCGGGATACGCGCGCGCCCCGCGCGCCGCCCTTTCCGACACGAGGACCCGATGACGCTCCGCACAGCCGGCCTTCTGCTCGCCCTGCTCGCCGTCCCGGCCGCCGCGCAGGCGCAGGTCTATCGCGACCGCGCGCCTGCAGGGCCGCTCGGCGAGACCGTGCCGATCACCGTCGGCGGCCGCGCGCCCTGGCAGCCGGCCTGGGCCTACGATTCCGGCGGCGACAACGACCGGCGTCCGGAGCTGCCCTATTACCAGCAGGGCCGCGGCCAGCAGACCGGCGGCCCCACGCGCAACCTGCTGCCCGACGACGGCCTGCGCCTCGTTCCGATCCCGCGCTGAGCCGATGAAAGCCGCGATCTTCGACATCGACGGGACGCTGCTCGACAGCGTCGACCTTCACGCGGACGCCTGGGTCGAGGCCTTCCGCCACTTCGGCGTCGAGACCGACGTCGCCAAGGTCCGCAGCCAGATCGGCAAGGGCGGCGACGAGCTGATGCCGGTCTTCCTGTCGGAGGCGCAGCTGCGCGACCAGGGCGAGGCGATCGAGGCCTACCGCTCCGACCTGTTCAAGCGCGCCTACCGCGACCGGGTGAAGCCGTTCCCGGGCGTGCGCGCCCTGTTCGAGCGGATCCGCGCCGACGGCACGACGATCGCGCTGGCCTCCTCGGGCAAGCGCAGCGAGGTCGAGCACTACCAGGACGTGCTCGGCATCGCGGACCTCGTCGACGCGGCGACGAGCTCGGACGACGCCGAGCGCTCGAAGCCCCATCCCGACATCTTCGAGGCGGCGCTGAAGCGGCTCGAAGGCATCGACCCCGCCGAGATCGTGGTCCTGGGCGACACGCCCTACGATGCGCAGGCCGCCGGCAAGGCCGGGCTCGCCACCGTCGGCCTGCTGTGCGGCGGGTTCCCCGAAACCGACCTGAAGGCGGCCGGCTGCATCGCGATCTATCGCAGCCCGCAGCACCTGCTCGAAGACTTCGAATCCTCGCCGCTGGCAAAGGGCAAGACGATCTGACATCGAATCCGGTGCGCGCCCGCAATTGTCCCCGCAATCCTGGCATGCGTGTGGCCCGGATGCGACGCGGTCTCGCGCCGGCTACGGACAACGCAGGATAAGACTGGCGCGGGTGGCGCGAAAGGCGTAGCCACCCCGCCGGAACTTCCTGGGATCCTTCTAAGGACGGGGCGGATCATGCGTCAGACGGCCGAGACCAGCGTACAGACCTGGAATCCCTGCAGCGACAGGCCTCTCCACGAGCGGATCGCGGAGGCGGTCCAGAGCCGCGCCACGCCGATCAGCCAGCTCCTGCGCCTGATGTCGGCCCTCGACGCCGAGGGCAACGCCAACGAGAACCTGCGGCTTCAGCTGCGTGCCCGCATCGGCGCGCCGCTCAGCGCCTGAGGCCGACCCGCCCCGATGGGGGCCCGGCGTCGACGACGGTCCCGGCGATGCGCCCGCCGCCGGGGTGAGTCGGAGCAGGACGGCTGCCGGCGCCTCCCCGCATCTCGGCGCGACGCATCGACCGACCCGCAGGCCGTCGTCCTGACTTCAGCTCCTCAAGGCTGAACCCAGAGGCAGGCCGGCTCGCCCTTAACCGCAAGGCATTCGAACGGCGCGCCGCCGATCATCGCGCGGTGCTCGACCGCGCCGACGTCGGCGCGCCGGATCGCCTTGCAGCCGGGCCGGGTGCCGGCCTGGGCGAGGGCGGCGGCGCGGTCGGGGGCGGCGGTCGTAAGGAGGCGGAGCGACACGAGGGTATCGCAGGCCGCGACCCGATCGTCCGGCTGCGCGAGCGCGGGGGTGACGAGCATCGCGGCCAGCCCGATGCCGGCCCGGCACGCACGCCGTCGGAAATGCCGCTCGTTCATATTTCCCTCGGCGGTCTGCGGACAGGCGGGACGGCCGCGCGAGGCGCGAAGGTCCGGAAGAAACGGCAACGCCGTCCGCGGCGGGCGGACGGCGCTGTCTGACGGCCGATGCGACGCAGCGTCCGCGTCAGCGCTTGGTCTTCACCTTGGCCTTGCGGGCGGCATAGCGGGCGTCGCGGAGTTCCTTCTTCGCGGCGAGCTCGGCGGCCTTGCGCTCCTGCAACGCCGCGGCCTCGGCGGCCTCGCGGGCGATCTGGGCGGCGAGCTCGGCCTCCTCGCGGGCGCGCTTCTCTTCCGCGGCCTGCTTCTCGGCGGCGATGCGGGCGGCTTCGCGCTCGCGGAGACGGGTCTCGCGGGCCTGGACGAGCTCGGCCCGGGCCTTGGCCTTGGCGATCATCTCGGGGTCGTCGGCCGGGGGGCGCGCCTTGAACTTGGCGAGCAGGGCAGCCTTGGCGGCTGCGGAATTCTGGCGGCGGTCGTCGAAATTACGATAGTCGAATGCGCTCATCTGACCTTTCTCGTACGGTGTCTCACTTCGGGTTTCGGGAGCGTCCGCGACGGATCAATCCGCGGGACGGGGCCGGGGGAACGGGCCCTTCAGCAAATCGGATTCGGCAAGCCTGATTCCGCCTCGCGGCGAATCGAAAAAGCCAATGACCGACGGATGGGCGGCGTGCAACCTGAGCTGCATTCGGAAATCGCCGCGATGGGTGACAATCGTCGTCGCGCCGTCGCAAATCCAGGGACAGATGCGGATATGCCGCAGCGGGACGATCGACGCCCCCGGACCGCTCCGTCCGGAGGCGTCGCTGTCGCGGATCAGGCCGCCTGGAGGTTTCCGGCCGACTGCTTGCCGGTGCGCCGGTCGTTCTCGATCTCGTAGGAGAGCTTCTGGCCCTCGATCAGGTTGCGCATGCCGGCGCGCTCGACGGCGGAGATGTGGACGAACACGTCCTTGCCGCCGTCATCCGGCTGGATGAAGCCGTAACCCTTGGTCTCGTTGAACCATTTCACGGTGCCCGTGCTCATGGCGCCTACCTCCGTCGTATCGATGTGTTGAGCCTGCCGGCCCGAGCGGCTGTCCACGCGCGGGGGTGGGCGAAGCAGGTTGGATGTCGAGATGGAATGTCAGTCGAAGCGACGCCCTTGCAAGTGGCTAAAGGGACAGCGGGCGGAGCAACCCGGCGGCGGCCGGCAAGCATCGACGCACGCTGGAGTTAGGTCGCGGCCTGCCGTCTGACAAGAGTCCGGCCGACAGTCCCGGCGCCGCCCCCTGCGAAGGCCGCCGAAGGTTGCCGCAGCCGGCCCGGCCGTCTAGGTTCGGCCCGGTGCGCGATGGGGTCCGGACGGAGGGTCCGGCGCCCGATCACCTCGGATCCGGCTCGGGCGGGGGACCACCGGCAGCGACCTTCCTTAAGGCCTGCTCCGGCATGATCGGCATCGCGATGAGGGGGGGACTTCGAGATGAGCGCGACGGAATTTCCGCACGCCGCGGACGTGCAGCGGACGGCCGGCCCCTGCGCGTGACGCGACGGAACCCGGATCGCGCCACCACCGTCCCGCGCGGCCGCAACGGCGCCTTCGCCGGCGCCGTCATGGCCGCCGGCCTGTCCCTGGCCGCCTCGCCGGCCGCGGCCTTCGACCTGTTCGGGTTGTTCGGCTCCGAGGAGGAGCCCCTGGCGCCGAGCGCCACCGCGCTGCCCTACGCGCTGAAGATCCAGGGCACCGACGATTCCGACCTGGAGAAGACGCTGGAGGACACCTCGACCCTCCACCGCCTGCGCCGCGAGCCGCCGCCGGACGGGGAAGGGCTGGTGCGCCGCGCCGAGGCCGACCTGCGGCGCCTGCCCGACGCGCTCTCCGGCTACGGCTACTACGCGGGCCGTGTCACCGTCCGGATCGAGGAGGTGGTGCTCGGCGGCGAGGCCTCGCTGATCGCCGCCGCGCGGGCGGCGGATGCCGAGCGCGCCCGCGCCCTGGTCCCGGTCCGCATCGCGGTCGATGCCGGGCCGCTCTACACCCTGCGCACCGTCACCGTGCGCGACCCGCAAGGCGCCGCCTTCCCCGAGGAGGTGCTGCCGAAGCGCTTCACCCGCGTCGACGACGAGACGCCGGCGCGCTCCAGCCTCGTGCTCGCCCGCGAGGCGAAGATCGTCGACCGCTTCCGCGAGCGCGGCCACCCCTTCGCCAAGGTGGTGTCGCGCGATCCCGTCGTGGACGACGCCGCCCACGTCATGGACGTGACCTTCACCGTCGATCCCGGCCCGCAGGCCGGCCTCGGCGCGGTCACGGTCCGCGGCACGAAGGACATCGACCCGGCGGTGGTGCGCTCCTTCATCGACGCGGAGCCGGGCGACCCGTACTCGCCGAAGGCGCTCACCGACATGCGCCGGGCGCTGGTGAAGGTCGAGGGCCTCGGCTCGGTGCGGGTGCGCGAGGGCGAGGCGCTGGATGCGCAGGGCAACCTGCCGATCTTCGTCGACGTGACCGAGCGCGACCGCAACCTGATCGGCGTCTCGGCCCGCTACTCCACCGTCGACGGCCCCGGCATCCGCGCGACCTACGCCAACCGCAACCTGTTCGGCGGCGGCGAGACGATCCGGCTCGACGCCGACCTGTTCTACCTCGGCAACGATCTCTACGCCACGCAGCGCAAGCTCGCCGGCATCGAGTCGAACGGGCTCGGCGGGCGGTTGTCGGCCACCTTCGTGAAGCCGGCCCTGTGGGGCACCCGCAACGACCTGATCGCCAACCTGTTCGCGGGTCGCGAGGCGCAGCAGAGCTACGTCGCGGACGCCGCCGGCGGGACGCTCGGCGTCCGCCACCGCTTCTCGGACACGTTCTACGCGCAGGTCGGCGTCGAGGGGCAGGCGGGCCGCGCCCAGGACGCGCTCGGCAAGGTCGATTACCGCCTGGTCGGCATCCCGGTCTCGGTGTCCTACGATTCGACCGACAACCTGCTGGACCCGACCAGGGGCGTCCGGCTGACGGCCTCGGCGACGCCCTATGCCGGCTTCCTCGGCTCCGATCCGTCGATCTTCGTCGCCAAGGCGCAGGGCTCGACCTACTACGCCCTGGACGAGGACGCGCGGTACATCCTCGCCGGCCGCCTCGGCTTCGGCTCGATCTCCGGCGCGAGCCTGGAGGACATCCCGGCCAACATCCGCTTCTTCGCCGGCGGCGGCGGCTCGGTGCGCGGCTTCCCCTATCGCACGCTCGGCCCGCGCGGGCCGTTCAACCTGCCGGTCGGCGGCCGAAGCCTGCTGGAAGCCTCGTTCGAGGCCCGGATCAAGGTCACCGACACGATCGGCGTGGTGCCGTTCTTCGATGCGGGCACGGCGTTCGCCGGCTCGCTCCCCGACTTCGACGAGCGCATCCGCACCGCGGTGGGCCTCGGGCTTCGCTACTACACCGGCATCGGCCCGATCCGCGTCGACGTCGCATTCCCCCTCGACCGGATCAAGGGCAACCACGAGCGCCCGGTCGCCCTCTACATCAGCCTCGGGCAGTCGTTCTGATGGGGATTCGGGATCGGTTCGCGCGCGTTCTCCCTCCCCCCGCAGGGGGGGGAGGGATCCGCGTCGCCGTCGCGATCCTGCTCGTCCTCGGCCTCGCCGCGCCCGCGGCCGTCACCCAGGCCGCCGACGAGGCCGAGAAGACCGTGCTCGGCGGGCTGCTGTCGCGCGCGCTCTCCACCCCGTCGTCGCGCGTCGCCATCGGCGCGGTCGACGGCGCCCTCTCGTCGGACGCCACGATCCGCGACGTGGCGATCAGCGACCGCGACGGGGTCTGGCTGAAGCTCGACCGGGCGCGCATCGTCTGGCGCCGCCTCGCGCTGCTCTCCGGCCGGCTCGAGGTCGACACCCTCGAGGTCGGCCGGCTCGACGTGCTGCGGCGCCCGGTGCCCTCCGCCGTCGCCGCGACGCCGGAGCCCGACGGCACCCTGCTGCCGGACCTGCCGGTCAAGGTCGAGATCAAGGACTTCTCGCTCGCCGAGCTCGTCCTCGGCGAAGGGCTCGCCGGGCAGCCGGCGCGGCTCTCGGCCCAGGGCCGGGCGAAGCTCGGCGCGCCGTCCGAAGGGCTCGACCTCGACGCGGCGGTGCAGCGCCAGGATGCCGGCGGCCGGTTCGGCCTCAAGCTGCTGTTCGTGCCGCAGGGCGAGCGCCTGGAGCTGAAGGCGACCCTGACCGAGCCGGCCGGCGGCCTGCTCTCCAAGGGCCTGAACATGCCCGGCGCCCCGCCTGTCGACCTCGACCTCGACGGCCGCGGGACGCTGGACGCCTGGAACGCCCGCCTCGACTTCTCCGCCGGCGAGACCATCGGCGCCCAGGGCGGCGCCCGGATCTCGCGGGTCGGGGCCGAGCGGCGCCTCGCCCTCGACCTCGCCGCGCGCATCGAGGGCCTGCTTCCAGGCCCGGCCGCGGCGGTGTTCTCCGGCACGACCAAGCTCGACGGCGCCCTCGGGTTTTCCGATGGCGGCGCGCTCAGGATCGACCGGCTCGAGCTGACCTCGCGGACCGCCCGCCTCGACGCGCGCGGCACCCTGGACGCGGCACGGAACGCCGACTTCACCCTCCAGGCCCGCGCCGTGCCGACCGAGGGCGGGGTGACCCGGGCCGCCGACAGCGAGCTCAAGACCCTGGTGTTCGACGGCAGCCTGAAAGGCCCGCTCGCCCGGCCGCACGTGGCGGGCAGCCTGAAGGCCGCCGGCCTGCGCACCCGGGATAGCGCCCTGGACCTCGTCGAAGCCCGGCTCGCGGCCGAGCCCGCCGCGGCCGACCGCTTCGACCTCAGCGCCGACGCCCGGGTCGAGGGGCTGACGCTGCCCGACCCCGCCCTGCGGCGGGCGCTCGGCGCACGCGCCGGCTTCGACTTCCGCGGGACCCTGGAGCCCGACAACGCGGTTTCGGTCTCGCGCCTGCACGTCGAGGCGCCGACGATGCGGGCGGACTATGCCGGCCGCGTCGGGCGCAACACGCTCACCGGCACGGTCGAGGCCGCGCTGTCAGACCTTTCGGCCTTCTCCGACCTCGCGGGCCGGCCGCTCGCCGGAAGGCTGTCGGGCACGGCCAAGCTCGGCGGCGATCCGGCGCGGAAGGCCGTGACCGCGGAGGTGGATGTCCGCACCGAGGCGCTGTCCCTCGGGCGACCGGCGCTCGACGGGCTGCTCGGGGCGGCCCCGCGCGTCACCGGGCGCCTGTCCCAGGTCTACGACGGCTACGCCTTCGACGCCGCGAAGCTCGAGGGCGCGGCCGTCGTCGCGCGCCTCGACGGCCGCGCCACCGCCCGGGTCGCCGACGCCAAGCTCGACGTCGACCTGAAGGACCTGTCCGCCCTCGACGACGCGCTCGCCGGGCGGGCCGGGCTGTCCGGGCGGCTCTCGGGGACCCTCGAGCATCCCGACCTGTTCGCCCTCGTCAGCGCGTCCGAGGCCAGCGCCATGGGCCGCCCCGTGCGGGGCCTGAAGGTCGAGGCGACCCTCAAGGACCTGACCGGCGCGCTCGACGGCACGGTCGCCCTCGGCGGCACCGTCGGCGGCAAGCCGCTGCAGGGAGGGGCCCACCTCGCGCGCTCGGGGGCCGACTGGCGCCTCGACCGGCTCGGGCTCGGACTCGGCTCGGTGACCCTCGACGGCAGCGCCGCGCTCGACGCCGCGACCCGGCTGACGGAGGGCGCGGTCCGGCTCAAGGCGGCCGACCTCGACGACCTCACGCCGCTGGCGCTGACGCGGCTCGCCGGCCACCTCGACGCCGACATCGCGCTGTCCCGCGCGAGCGGCCGGCAGGACGCGACGATCCGCGCGACCGGCGCGCGCCTGCAGGCCGGCGCGATCGGCCTCGCCCGGCTCGACGCGGACCTGACGGGACAGGACCTTCTCGGGGCGCCGCGGATCGACGGGCGGGCCGAGGCCGACCGCATCGTCGCCGCCGACCAGATCCTCGACACGGTGCGCCTGACGGCGGCGGGCTCCCCGGCGGCGACCGATCTCGTGCTTAAGGCGCGCGCCCGCGGCTTCGACCTCGACGGCGCCGCCCGCCTCGTCCCGGGCCACGGCTCGGACGCGGCCACCCGGATCGACCTGCTGCGCGTCTCCGCCGCGCGGGGCGCCGACCGGCTGGCGCTCGCGGGCCCTGCGACGGTGACCCTCGAAGGCGGCGGCGCGCGGATCGATAACCTGACGATCGCCGCGGGCGGCGGCCGCGTCACCGTCGCGGGCAAGGCCGGGCGCGACAACGACCTGACGATCGGCATCCGCGCCCTGCCGCTGGCGCTCGCGCGCATCGCCGCGCCCGGCCTGGCGCTGAGCGGCACCCTGGACGGCGAGGCCGCGATCCGGGGGCCGACGGATCGGCCGCAGGGGCACTACGCCCTCACCGTCGCCCGCCTCGTCACGCCGGAGACGCGCAAGGCCGGCCTGCCGCCGATCGAGGCCCGGGCGTCGGGCGACCTCGGCGACGGCCGGATCGGGCTCGACGGCCGCATCACCGCGGGGCCCGGCGTCGCGATGACCCTGTCCGGCTCGCTGCCGGCGGCGGCCGGCGGCAGCCTCGCGGTGAAGGCGCGGGGAACGCTCGACGCGGCGCTCGCCAACAGCCTGCTCAGCGTCGGCGGCCAGCGGGTCGCCGGGCGGGTGGCGATCGATGCGGGGGTGACGGGCACGCTCGCCGCACCGCGGGCGGAGGGCAGCGCGACGCTGTCGGGCGGCAGCTTCACCGACCCGCTCAACGGCATCCGGCTGACCAACATCGAGGGCCGCGCCACGGGGCGCGGCGACGCGGTCGTGCTGGAACGCCTCACCCTGGCGACCCGCAACGGCGGGACGCTGCGCGCCGACGGCCGCGTGGCGCTCGAGCCCCAGGCCGGGTTCCCGGGCACGATCCGCATCGCGGGCGAGCGCGCCGAGCTGATCTCGAGCCCGCTGATGACGGCGGTGGCGAGCCTGAACCTCGCGCTCTCCGGCCCGCTGTCGCGCACGCCGCGGATCGCCGGCCGCGTCGACGTGGTCTCGATCGACGTGTCGGTGCCCGACCGGCTGCCCGCGACGGTGCAGCCGCTGCCGGGCATCCGCCGGGTCAACACCCCGCCCGACATCCGCGCCCGGCTCGACGCCAAGGCCCTGCGCGGGGCGCAGGTGGCGGCCGTGGGAAGACGCGGCGCGCGCGGCAAGCCCGCCGTGCCGTTCGACGCCACCCTCGACGTCGCGGTGAGCGCTCCGAACCGCATCTTCGTGCGCGGGCGCGGCATCGACGCCGAGCTCGGCGGGAGCTTGCGCGTCACCGGCACCTCGCGCGACCCGAACGCGAACGGCGCGTTCGAGCTTCGGCGCGGGCGTCTCGCGGTGATCGGGCAGCGCCTCGACTTCACCCGCGGCCGCGTGACCTTCGGCGGCGCCATCGCGGCCCCCGACCTCGACTTCGTCGCCGAGACCAAGGCCACCGACATCACTGCCCGCATCGCGGTCTCGGGGCCGGCCGACAGCCCGGTCTTCGCGATCTCCTCGGACCCGAGCCTGCCGCAGGACGAGGTGCTGTCGCGGCTGCTGTTCAAGAAGGCGTCGGGCAGCCTGTCGCCGTTCCAGGCGCTGCAGCTGGCGCAGGCCGTGTCGCAGCTCTCGGGCGGGGCAGGGGGCGTCGACGTGTTCGAGGCGGCGCGCAAGGGCCTCGGGCTCGACAGCCTCGACGTCTCGACCGGGACCAGCGGCGGCCCGGCGCTCGGCGCCTCGCGCTACCTCAGCGATCGGCTCAGCGTCGGCATCAAGGCCGGCGCCAAGCCGGCCGACACGGGCGCGACCATCGACTACGACGTGACGCGCCGGGTGAAGATCCAGGGCGAGGCCGGCAGCGACGGCCGCACCAGCGTCGGCGTCGGCGCGGAATGGGAATACTGAGCGCGCGACGCGCTCAGTGGCGGGCGAGGCCGGCCTGCTTCGGGCCGACGGCCTGGGCGAGGCGCCTGCCGACATGCAGCATCGCCCTCTCGATCAGGGCGAGCGTCGGCGGATCGTTGTCGAGCTTGGCGTACTCGTAGGCGACGATCAGGCCGTCGGCGATGCCTTCGAGCAGGCTGACGGTCTCGCTGGCCGCGTCGGCCAGTTGACGGAACGGATCGCCGGACGTCCCCTCGGCGGCCCGAGCCTCCGCACTGTGAGCCTCGGCGACGTGAGCCGTGCAGCGGTCGAGGATCCCCTGCGACGCCTCGATCGTCTTGCGGGTCTCCTCGATGATCTCGCGCATCTCCGCGACGAGGGAAGGCTGGTCCGCGACCTTCGGGTGATCGATGCTCATGCTGATATTGCCCCCACGACGGAGCAAGCTTGCATCCTATGGTTGAGATGCGTCAACAGGATTCGCATGTCGCGCGACGTCGCACGGTCGGCCGCAAGGGTCCGGTGCCAAGGGGCCGGTGCCAAGGGGCCGGTGCAAGGGTCCGGTGGAGGCGGGTGCAGGACGGGAAGCGGAACCGGACGTGCGTCAGGAAGCGTCCGAACGAAAACGAGCCGCGCCCGTTTCCGGGGCGGCTCGCAGGTGGCACATCCGACGCGACCCCGCAGGGTCGCGCCCGAGGGTCACTTGATCAGCATCAGCAGGGCCTTGCCGGCGGGGGACTTCAGCTCCTTGGCGTCGAGCGTGCCGTCGTTGTCCGGGTCGGCGGCCTGGAAGCGGTCGGCGACGGCGGCGAGGTATTCCTTCTTGTCGATCGTGCCGTCGTTGTCCGGGTCGGCCTTCTTCAGGCCGGCGGCGCTCAGGCGGCCCTTCAGCTCCTTCTTGTCGAGGGTGCCGTCGGCATCCTTCTCGAGGCGATCGAAGGTCGCCGAGGCGGTCGCCTCGATCTCCTTCATGTCGACGGTGCCGTCGTTGTCGGTGTCGATCATCTTGACGGCCTGGGCGCCGGTCATCGGCTTGGCGAAGGCGACGGGGGCGGTCATGGTGGCCGAGGCCAGGACGAGAGCGGCGAAGGTACTGGAAAGACGAAGGGTCATTGCCGAATTATCCCGAAATGTGTTGCGCGAACTTCCTACGCGTGACGATTGCACTGCACAAGCGATTTCTCTTGATCGATCGCTGAGGTTGCCCATGGCGCGTCCCACGCCGAAGGCGGGGCGAGCCCGGCGCGACATCCCTGCGGGCGCGGGCGCGAGCCCAACGCGCCATCGTCCACGTCGTTGCGAAGGCTCGCCGAATCGCCATCGTCCCGACGCACGGTGCGCCCCGAACGGCCGACGCGGGGGCCGGCGTGCCGCCCGCCCCACCCTCCAGCGCGAGACCCCGATCCGATGGCAGCCCGTCCACTGATCTTCTATCCCGACCCGCGGCTGGACGTGCCGTCCGAACCCGTGACGGCCTTCGATGCCGATCTCGGCGACCTCGCCCGGGACGTGACGGAGACCCTCGATTCGGCCGCGGCCGCCGGGTTGACCGCGGCGCATCTCGGCGTGCGGCGGCGCCTCGTCGTGCTGCGCCCGGAGCCGGGCGGGCCGGCCATGGTCTACGTCAACCCCGAGATCGTCGACCGCTCGCCCGAGCGCGTCACGGCGCGGGAGGGCAGCGTCTCGATGCCGGGCGTGTCCGAGCCGGTCGAGCGGGCGGCCACGATCCGGGTGCGGTTCCAGGATCTCGACGGCGTCGCGCAGGAGGAGGCGGCCGAGGGGTTTCGGGCCGCCTGCCTCCAGCACGAGATCGACCAGCTCGACGGCATCTTCTGGATCGCCCGCCTCTCGCGCCTGCGCCGGGAGCGGGCGGTGAAGCGCTTCGCCAAGCTGCGGGCGCAACCGTGAGCGCGATCCCGTCTCGAGGCCATCCGGCCTTGGGCCGCGCCGTGCCGGCCACGCCGGCTCGATCACGGAGGCTTGACGCCGGGACAGAGGCTTGGCCCGATGCCGGCCTGCGCTTAGGAGGAGGCATGCGTCTCGCGATCCTGCTCGCCACGTCCCTGTCCGCCCTGGCCGTATCCCGGCCCGTGCAAGCCCAGGCGCCGGGCAGGCCGGCCAAGCCGGCGCCGGCCGTGCAGGGGCCGGTCTCCGCACCGGTGATCGCGTGCCCGTCGCTGGCGAACTACCGTCTCCTGCGGCG
Source organism: Methylobacterium sp. J-059 (assembly GCF_022829485.1). NCBI lineage: Bacteria > Pseudomonadati > Pseudomonadota > Alphaproteobacteria > Hyphomicrobiales > Methylobacteriaceae > Methylobacterium > Methylobacterium sp. J-059. The sequence goes on along the minus strand of NZ_JAKSYA010000041.1, from coordinate 10,502 downwards.
GGAAGCGCCCGACGAGGCCGCCGTGCTCGCGCGCCTGGGCGATGCCAAGGCCGACCACCTCGGCTGCACGGCGTTTCCGCGGGATCGGATCGCCGCGCTCGCCGAGCACGTCGCCCTCGGCGGCGCGCAGTACGATTGCCTGGCCCTGCAGGGCACCGCGATCTGCCAGTGGACGGCGACCGGCACCGTCGACCTGCCGGTGCCGGCCAAGTCGCAGCCGAAGCCGTCGGCCGCCGACAGGGGCCGACGCTGAGGCACCGTCCGGCGCGCGCGGCGGCGATGCCGGGGACGGCGCCGGGAGCGCGTTCGCGACCGGGCCCGGCTGCGCTCGCGTCCTGGACCGGATGCACGCGCCGGCTGTAACGTTCCGGTCCCGGCCGCATTCCGCGGCGCGGATCAGGACGCGAGACCGATTGCACCGACCGACTCCGAGACCGTCCCTTGCGCCTGCCCCGACTGCGTCTGCGAGGTCGCGCCGGGCCATGGCATCGCGCGCGCGGGCAAGACCTTCTGCTGCGAGGACTGCGCCGCCGGCCACCCGGACCATGCCGGCTGCGGCCATTCGGGCTGCGCCTGCCACGGCTGAGGCCGCGGGTTCCTGAGCCGGTCAGAACCGCGCGGTCAGGAAGATCCGGACGTTGCGCCCGGCGAGCAGGATCTCGTCCTTCTTGAACGAGGCCGAGTTGCGGATGCGGTCGTCGAGCAGGTTGCGGCCGGCAAGGCCGAGCGTCACCGCGCTCGCGCCGTAGACCGCCGGGTCGAGGGGCTTGGTGTAGCTCACCTCGGCGCGCAGGTCGTCGAAGCCGGGCGTCGTCGTCTCCAGCGGCGCGACCTCGGTGTGGGCGAAGGCGTGCAGCAGGAAGACGCGGGCGTACCAGCCGTCCGCCCGCACGAACGCGCCGCCGCCGACCCGGTGGGGCGGGATCCGCGGCACGTAGGTGTCGTCGTCGAACTGCGCGCGGACGAAGTCGTACTGCGCCTCGAGGCCGGCCCAGCCGTCGCCCACCGGGATCAGGTCGAGCTGCGCGCCGATCTCGGCACCGTAGAAGGTGGCGTTGCGCTGGGAGTAGACGATCTGCTGCAGCGCGTCGTCGGAGCCGCAGGAGGCGAAGTCGTCGCCGCAGCGGGTGCCGGTCTCGCGCTTGTAGATGAAGCCGGTGTAGCGGGTGTAGTAGCCCGTCGCGTCGAGGCGCAGCGGACCTTCCGCCCGGCGGATGCTGGCCTCGACGGTGCGCGCCCGCTCCTTCTTGAGGTCGGGATCGCCGATCTCGAAGGTCGCGGTCGCGTCGTGCGCCCCGCGCGAGTACAGCTCGAAGGCGGTGGGCGCGCGCTCGACGTAGGACCCGTTCAGGCTCGCGACGAAGCCGTAGGGCAGGTCCTGCAGGGCGCCGAAGCTGAGGCTCTTGGGGGCGAACTTGCGCCGCCGCCCGAAGGCGAGCGGATCCTCGCCCTCGACCGGCAGGTAGCTCCCCGGGAACTGCGTCGCCGTGCCGGTGGAGCGGTCGCCCTCGATCCGCCCGGCGGCCTGGAAGCGCAGGCCGTGGCCGACGTTCAGCTCCTCGAACAGGTAGACGGCGTTCGAGCGGGAATCGGTCGGTGCCAGCAGGGTGCCGGCCTCGCCCGAGGTCCCGATCTCGCGCCGCCCGGCCTGGAGCCCGAGCGCCCCGGTCAGCGTGCCGAGGGCGGTGAAGACCGGCACGTGCTGCAGCTCGACGCGGCCCTCGGCCTCGCGGTTCTTGAAGGTCGCCTGCACCCCGTCGAGGCCGTCCTCGCCGAGGCCGATCTCCTGGTGCTTGTAGACCGAGCCCCCGGCCCAGAACCGGATCACCTCGAACGGTCCCTCGAGCGGCCGAACTTCGCCGCGCGCCAGCACCCGGTCCTGGTTCGGGTTCAGGCGCGTGCGGCTCTCGGCCGCCTCGCCGCCGGGGATCTGGTAGAGCGCGTCGTAGTGGCTGTACGAGATCCCGACGAAGCCGCGGTCGCCGATCACCGACATGCCGACCGCGCCGCCCTGCGAGCGGTTGGCGGAGTTGGCCTGGATGCCGGCGGGCGTGTCGTAGCTGTCGGCGCCGGTCCGGAAGCCGTCGGCATGGACCGCGACGTTCTCCGAGCCCGCATCGACGGTGCCGGCCACGAGCCGGCCGTTGTCGACGCTGGAATACCCGGTGGTGACCTGGCCGGCATAGCCGCGCGGCGGGATGAAGGTCGGCACGCGGTTGTTCTCGGAGGAGACCACGCCGCCGATCGCCTGGCTGCCGTAGCGCAGGGTCGCGGGCCCGCGGATCACCTCGATCCGGTCGGAGACCAGCGGGTTGATCGGCACGCCGTGGTCCTCGCCGAGCTCCGAGACGTCCTGGATGCCGACGCCGTTCTCCTGGATCCGCACCCGGCTGTTGTCGAGGCCGCGGATGATCGGCCGGCTGGCCGCGCCCGGCGCGTAGGTCGAGGCCGAGATGCCGGGCCGGTCCATCAGCGCGTCACCGAGCGTGCGCGGCTGCTCGCGGGCGATCTGGTCGCGCGTCACCACCGTCACCGGCGAGAAGGTGTCGACGGCCACCGGCAGGATGCCCGCCGGCAGGCTCGCCTCGGGCGCCGCCTTCGGCCCGGGCTGGATCGGGCTCGCCGTGGTGACGCTGAGCTCGGACAGGGCGACCGCGTCCTGCGCCCGCGCCGCACCCGGCAGCAGGCCCAGGCTCAGTCCCAACAGCGTCGCCCGGAATCTCGCTTGCCCGCTTCGCATCACGCCTCGTCACATCATGTTATAATGTTTCATTATGCGGATGTAACACAATAACAAGACAGGAATCGAACCTTGGCGCCGCTCGCGCCCCGGGCGTTGCGGTGCGGCCACAGCCGTATCCCCCGGTCAGCGGATGGCGGCGAGGTAGCCCGAGACGGTGAGGATCGAGACGATCGTCGAGACCAGCACGACGTTCGAGGTCACGGCGGCCTCGCGCCGGTAGAACTCGGCGAGCATGAACGGCCCGGTCCCGGTCGGCAAAGCCGCCATCAGCACGGCGGTGTGCAGCAGCAGCGGCGGCAGGCCGAAGGCACGCGCGAGGCCGTAGGCCAGCAGCGGATGCGCCACGAGCTTGAGCCCGACGAGCAGGGCGGTCGCGGCGACCGGGCGTTCGTCCGACACCCTCGGGCGGGCGAGGAACAAGCCGAGCGCGACGAGCGCGCACGGGGCGGCCGAGCCGCCGAGCAGCTTCAGGAAGGTCTCGGCGGGAAGCGGCACGGCCGCGCCCGAGAGCGGGACCAGCGCGCCGAGGGCGGGCGCGATCAGCAGCGGGTTGCGCACGAGCGAGCGGGCGACCTTCAGGGCCAGGTCGGAGCGCCGCCCCTCGGCCTGAAGCCCGATCTCGACCAGGACGATGGCGAGCGCGAACACCACGCAGACGGTCATGATCGCGGCGATGGTGGTCGGCGCCAGCGCCGCCGGGCCGAGCGCCACCAGCGCCAGGGGAAAGCCCATGAACCCGGTGTTGGCGTAGGCCGCGTTGAGGCCGTCGATCGCCGCGTCCGCGAGCGGCAGCGGCCGGCGCAGGCGGAACGTCACGGTGGCGGCGAAGACGATCACGCTGCTCAGGCCGAACACCGCGATGAAGCCGGGCTGCCAGATCTCGGCGGCATGGGTGTGGGCGATCACGTCGAAGAGCAGCGCCGGCAGCGCCAGATAGACGACGTAGCGGTTGAGCTCCGCCGTGGCGCCGTCGCCGAGCACGTCGAGCCGCCGCACCAGCCACCCCGCGAAGATCAGCGCGAAGATCGGCAGCACGACCATCAAGGTCGAGAACATCAGGAAAACCGCGTCCGGGACAGGTCCGTCGCGTCCTAGCCGCGACGGCCGTCCGCACCAAGGCGCGAGCCCCGTCCGGAGGGGCGCGTGGATCGATACGGGGGAGGGCGGTTGGCGGAAGCGGATGTCCGCCGAAGCGCCTGAAATTTCGCAGTTTCTGAGTATACTTAGCTTTACATACATAATCCCTACCCACATCTAGACCCATGCTGGTGATGCGGATGGCCGCGGACAAAGGCGAACGTCAGATCGATGTGCAAGAGTGCGGGAGCGGCGTTCGTGAGGCCCGGCCGGGCTCGGCTACCGCGCGAGCGGCCGGGCTGGGAAGATCAGCGGCGTGTGTCGAGCATCGCCCCGAGGTCGGCGCGTCGAGCTAGGCCCTCGGTGACACGGCGTCGGGCGACAGCCCGATCAAGCGCGGCATCCGCCTCGTCGCTCAGCCTCTCGGTGCGAGCGAAGTCGGCGACGGCCCAGCGAATCTGGAAGATAGCGAGCGCAGTGAGGATCGCCTTCATGGGACGCCTCCCGCCGCCGGAAGTAGATCTTTGAGCGCTGGCCCTGCTTGGCCACATGGGCTTCGTTGGTTTTCGAACGATAGGCGGTGTCGGCCCAGACGTCGCGCCGTGTTGGCTGGATCGAGGACGTTGGCCAGTTGCGCTCCGTCGTGGGCAGCCGCGCTGGTGACGGTGAAGCGGCGGACGAACCCGTGCTTCCGGTCGATCGAGCCATGCGTCTTGTACCCGAACCTCGGGATGGCGATCTCTGCCCTGGCCTTCGAGCCGTCCACCTTCGCTGGGCGCGCCTTGGCCCGCTTCAGCGTTCAGCGGGCGTCGCGATCTCATCTCGAGAGAGCTCCTTCGGCTTGGACGCCCATGCCTCCGGGATCCGGCCCTCCTTCAGATCCGCCTTCTCCGCATCCGTGTTGCGTTGGCGCGGGGCCGCGATGATCGAAGCGTCGATGATCTGGCCCGACATTGCGAGATAACCCTTGCCCTTTATCCAGGCGTCGAAGGCGGCAAACAGCTCCTCGATCGCGCCGGCCCGGGTCAGGTGCTTCCGGAACAGCCCCACCGTCTTGGCGTCGGGCAAGCCATTCTCGAAGCCGAGGCCGAGGAAGCGCATGAAAGACAGCCTGTCCCGGATTTGGAACTCGGTCGCGTCATCCGACAGCGTGTAGAGCGTCTGAAGGATTAGGATCTTGAACATCAGCACCGGGTCGTAGGGTGGGCGACCACCCTTCGATCCGTCGGACCGCTTCAGCGCGGTCGCTAACATCGGCCGGAACGCCTCGAAGTCGATCAGCGCCGCGAGCTACACCAACGGATCGCCGTTCTCCGACAAACGCTGATACCGCTTTAAGGATGGAACGCTCCTCGCTGGCGGTCGATCTCCGCGAACGTGGCTTCGACCGAAACGAAGCGTTCGTGGGCCTGAGCTTTGCGATGCTGGGGATGGCAATCTGGATGCAGTGCGACTCGGTAGGCGCGGCGCGCGGCCGTGAGTACGAACGCCGGACATTGCGGGTGCAATCCGACCCTGCGGTAGGTCGGATCCTCGCCTTGGCTTGCGCGTGGCATAGTACGGGCGTCAGCCAGCTCGCTCTGAAGATGGCCGATCTGGAGTTGGGCTGTGCGCAGCTCCGCGCCGATCGCACGCGCCTGTCGTTCGGCAAGGCCATGAGCCTTCTCCCGATCTTCAATCTCCTCGCGCAGGGCGACGTAGGCCGGCAGTGCCCAGGCGATCATTGCGAGGGTCAAGACGGCATACAGCGCGGGCGCGTGGATCAGCAGCGCGATAGCCAATCCCAGAGCGACGGTACGACCAGGAAACCCAAATGCGCGGCGCAGCCAAGCACCTTGTCGCATGTTGAGCGCGAACATCGTCACTCGCCGAGCTCGTCCTCGAGGTTGCCCCACTGCATGTCGCCGCCCCGCCCGCGCCAATCGTAGATGCTCAACAGCTTGGCGGTGGCGGTCAGTTGCTCTTCGTTTCCAGGCGCATGTCCACGGATTGCCACGCCGCAGCATGCCAAGCGCGCGCGAAGAGCCATCGCACGGTCCTGAGGCAGAGTGCGATTGTTCTTAAGATACAATCCGTCGAGCACGTAGCCTTTGCTTGTGTAGCGTAACTCGGCAATCGCGCCTGGCTCATCTAGATCAGGCCGATGCTCAACAAAGACGTAGCGTCCAGTCATCACTTCGGCCACCTTGCTTCGAAGGCAGTTGCCGAACCGCCGCCCAGCATCGATCAGGGCAGGACCGCTGTCCAGGACATGCAACGACGGGTCGGTTTCGAAGATCGATGTGCGGTCCGGCAGGCGGTCGAACCGCTCTGCCCAACGCTTGAGCCAATGGCTGACCGTGAGTTTGACCGCGATGCCATCGAGGGACTGACGCAAGGCTTGATCGGTCGCTGTCCGACAACGAGCACGCAGATACGCGACGGCGGCGTTGAGGGTTTTCGCGTCCGCGATGCTTCGAGTCCTGGCAAAAACGCTGGGATGCAGCAGAACTAGGTCAAGCACGGCGAGTGCCTGGATCTGCCCAAATTTCAAAGGACCGGTCGATTGGGCAATGAGACGGACCCTAAGGCGATCGACGGCGTCGTCCGAGGCGAAGATCCGCAGCAGGGTGCCGTAGCACTCCGGGTGTGTTGCCGGTTCGAGCCCAAGGCGGCGCAGAGCGCCGATCAAGCCCTTCGGCACCGCTCCAAGGATAGCGCGCAGGACGTGCTGGGGCCGCTGGGTAGTGAGCGCCGCGCCGATCCGTCCGAGGGGGTTGGTAGAAATGCCGGGCCGATCGTTGCCGCATTGACCCGCAAATTCGACAAGATCAAAGTCGGTGTCGGTCCGGGAGATCTGATCGATGATCAGGAACATGACCTGCCGGCGCAGTGCACTCCACCGGAACGAGGTCGCTAGAAACGATGGCACCTGAGCATCGATCTGGATGGCAGTGTCGAGGGCCCATCCGGAGTAGGGCTGAAGAGCATGCGAAATCTTGTTCTGGCTTGGTAGGTGAGGATCCAAGAGCATCTCCCATCAGGATGACTTGGAATGTCCCACAATTTCCACGAGCGTCAAATAATTCGACAATTTTATTTTTGATTGGGGGTGCATCGCTTCCCCTCAGCTTTGCCGATCGCGTTTTGGGCGTCCTGGAGGGCGCAGGGTCCCGGCAGCTCTTCGCTTGGCACGCTCAGCTTCTCGCCGACGTCGGCCACGCTCGCATTCGGCTAGGCGCCTTCGCTGGCGATGTGCGTCGATCGAAGCGGGATCGGTCTTGGGAGTGATCGCGCCATTGACCTGCGTAGGGCGAACAACGTCCATGATCCCGGCTTCCTGTACCGCCACGAGCGCGACGTCGGCGAACCTTTGCTCGATTAGACGAGCTTGCAAGCGCTCAGCCTGAGCGCGATCGTAGATATAGACGTCGTACCGACCATCGTAGTCGCCGTTTCGAATAGCACCGCGCATGATGAATTGGTAGTTATCCTCATCCTCCCGCGCAGCCTGCACATCACTGCGATCGATACCAAAGCTTGAGAGCAATGGCTCATCGGCAGCCTGAGCCTTGGAGGAGTAAATGATCGCGCAGGCAGTATGGTGGCGAAGTGCGTTGCTACCGGCCTGCTTCGGCGGATACCATTCGCCGGGAAACCTTTCGACGAAGTACGGCATGATGCTCTCGTTGCAAGTCCAGAACCCATCAAATGCGATGGCTTCGAGATGTTTCGAGATTTTTACAAGGCAGCGCCGACCTTCGTCAGTCTTCCAGTATATTGTCGAGCCTGAGTGCTCGCAGTAGTAGTGCAATCGAACCTGTGGATTTCCAATACGAGGATTGGTGGCATCGACCTCGCGTACATCGACTTCTAAAGTTCCAGCCTGGCAAACAGCATGCGCGACGAGGCTGCCCGTGTAGCTGGCTCCGGCCATCGTCAGACTGGCGCAGCCGATGAGATCGGCTGGCGACCAGATCGACCACCATCGCAGGGGACGTCGCGGCAAGCTCGCATCTGCCCAGTCCGTAGCATCGACGTAGACGGTACGCGATGGAGTTGCGATGGCACGATGCAGACCGATCAGATCCTGCGCCGCGTCGGCTGTAACCGTCGAGAGTGGGAGGGGCGCCAAATCCTTGCGAGGCTGCGCCACGGACCAGCCTGGGCGATCCGAAGAAGAGAGTGTGTACTGTCGCTCCAGAGCCGGCCACGTTGCGCCGAGCGACACGCTGCCAGAGACGATCCCGCTCTCGGGCAGTTCATCGATGCGAACATGCCAAGCGTACAGGATCTCCGGATCGAGCGCGATTAAGGCTTGATGGGTGACCCCGATGACGACGTGGTCATCGAATGCGGTCGCTTTGATTGTATCGGTGATCCGACGTCCAATGGACTCGCGGGCTTGCTGGTCCGAATGGATGGTAGCGACCACCAGGGGCGTCGATCGCTGCATGCCCAGTTCCCTCAGGTGGGTCGCGTGTTCCTCCAGGAGATTGCGGCGTGGAGCGGCAAGGATGTAGCGGCCGGGCTGCCGTATGATCTCATCGAGCATGAATGAGGTTTTACCGCTACCTGCTCGCCCGGTCAGCACAGTGCAACGTAGCGTTCGCAGATGTTCGGTCATGATTCAAATTAAATTCCGTCCACCGCATGTCTATAAGAAGCAATGCTGGATGGTATTAGAATCGTACAAATTCGAGCGCTAAGCCATATGAACTCGTCGTTATTATTCCAAGAGGCGGCGTCAAGCTTGTCCGGGGCAGCGAGCGACGCGAGTTGGGCCGGGAGAGGCCGGACGCACAGTGGTATCCGCTGTGGATCGGCGCAGCCGGGACCGGCGGACTGCCCTGTCATGACGAGTGTCTCTGTCGGGACGACGGCATCAGCAATACGAATTTCGTTATGCCAGATCGGTAGAGGCCCCTCCGATCGCAGCATCGCGGTGCTGCGCCCGGATGTCCCGTCTCGGTGCTGCAGGCCCCTACGCCGCGCTCCGGGTCCTGACCTCGCACCTCGTCACCAATCGTTCATTACGAATACGACAGGCAACTCGCTGAGCGGAACCGATCCCATTCGAGTTCGATCTACGACCAGATTTTGAGACCAAGCCATGGCGCTTCACGGTCATCGGCTCCGCCGACGACCGTGACCACGCCACCTTGGTTCACTTCACCATCATGATGGTCGATGTGGCCTCGAACATCTCCGCCTCCTTCTTCCACGCCGCAGGCGCTTTCAGACATGCAGCGGATGGATATCTGCGCCGAGGAGATACCCTCGTTTAAAACCGACCTTTAGCAGATTAACATCGATTGGAGTTCGTTGATCATGTCGGTTGCATGCGACATGGTCATCAGGTCGGAGCAATTCAGCTCTACCAATTTGTTGAGAAACGAAGTCGTTATGAACTATAGCTACGCCGATACCGACGGCTTATTTGATGATCTATCCATATCCCATGCCGAGAAAATCTATATCTGTCATGCCTACGATATTGACGGATCAAACATAGACGAGATTTCTCTGTTTGCGACACATGATGGTGCTCGATCTCATTATCGCAAGACGCTGATGGACACATTGATCTGGTCTCTGTGCAACGATGATTTTCCATCCATCGATGATGCATACAGCCACCTTGCTAGCCTAACTGACGAGCAGCTCTACGAGATTTGGACTCGTGGTGAGGACGCCGACAGAAAGCTTCGCTATCACGCATGCATTGTTACACCATAGCTGGCTTGACAGGCACCGAGACGTAATCCTGGCTGAGATGGGTGTCACCATTATACCCATCTCCTAGAGCGATCGATCCAATCGCTTTTGAGAAAATACATTTAGTAACGCAGATGAACACAATTATTTTAGAAAATAACCGCAAAATGTCACCGAATAGAACAAAGCCGAACAAATCAAATCGAGAAGCTATTTCTAATCTTAGCAAGAAGAATGTACTCATTGCGGAAATGATCGGCATACGCGCGATCGTAGAGGCGGAGCAGGAACTCATACGTCCGATTGGACTAGATACGGTCGACTGCAAGGGATTTATCTTCACCCCACTCTGTATCAAGCTTCTCCACGGAACTCATGGTATCAAGTTCACCCATAACGATACAAAAGCGACGATGAGTTCGGTGTGTAAGCATGCGCATCACTTATCATGCATGATCGATCCGGCTTCCACACTTCCAAGAAACCACTTTGCGGAAAACCTACTGGAGAAAGGGGGCGTCGAAAAAGATACATACTTTGATCACAAAAGTTCTAATCTTTATGGAGATGCTATTGTAGTGAGTGATGTTCGACGTCATTGGTGTATCAGGCCATACTATGCGCCGAACACCGATCTTACCGACCTTATAGATGATCTTACGACACCGCGTCGTTTGCGGTGCTACTCAAACGAGAAAATTCATTCCATCCTTTTCGAGGAAGAGCCGAATTCCGACGATCTGCTCTTGCTTGCGATGAAATTCTTATAGCCGGTCAAACCAGTCTATCTACTGCGTAGCTTGATGCATCTGTTTGATGTATGCATGTCGAGGAAGTGCGGATTGTAATTACCCACGCCCTTGCGCGGGTCGGGTTTCGCTGATTCTTTCGTAGGATGGGGCGCAGCGATCTTGAGCGGTTGAGCCGCGAGGAACTGATCGAGCTGGTGCTGCGGCTGCAGCGTCCGGACAAGACATCTCGCACG